>CALRRX020000056.1:0-10449 GCA_943370675.1 Reyranella massiliensis 521
CAGCCGATGATGTGTCAGCAGTGTAATAATGCTCCTTGCGAGACAGTATGTCCTGTTGCTGCTACTACCCACTCTTCTGAAGGTCTGAACCAAATGACTTACAACAGATGTATTGGTACAAGATATTGTGCTAACAACTGTCCGTATAAGGTACGTCGATTCAACTGGTTTAAGTATCATGATAACAAGGATTTTGCCGGTGTTAACATTGCTCAAAACGATGACCTTGGCAAAATGGTCTTGAATCCTGATGTTACGGTCAGAGTACGTGGTGTGATGGAGAAATGCTCCATGTGTGTTCAGCGTATCCAAGCTGGTAAGTTGACAGCTAAGCGTGAGAAGCGTAAGCTGGAAGACGGAGAGGTAAATGTGGCCTGTGCAGTGGCGTGTCCTACTGATGCTTTGGTTTTTGGTGACATGAACGATCCGAACAGCCGAGTTTCCAAACTTTTGAAAATCGAAGAAACAGATTCAGCGATCAAAGAAGTGGGAGAGGAAAGAGCTTACCACGTATTGGAAGAGATCAACGTGAGTCCAAACGTTTGGTACTTTACCAAGATCAGAAATAAAGAGAAAAACGAAGCGTAATCATAATAAATAAAACTATGCAGGTTACTTCATCCATACGCCAGCCGTTAGTTACCGGAGGTAAAACCTACCACGATGTGACTTACGATGTGGCACGTCAGGTAGAAGGAAAGCCAACAAAACTTTGGTTTTTAGCTTTCTTAACTGCCGCCGGTGTTTTGGCTCTAGGATCAATTGCCCTATTAGCCACCCTTTGGGAAGGCATCGGTATGTGGGGTCTAAACAAGACCATTGGCTGGGCTTGGGACATTACCAACTTCGTTTGGTGGGTTGGTATCGGTCACGCTGGTACTCTTATCTCCGCAGTGTTGTTGCTCTTCAGACAGAAATGGAGGACATCAATTAACCGGGCAGCTGAGGCAATGACCATCTTTGCAGTTATTTGTGCGGCGATGTTCCCTGTTATTCACATGGGACGTCCTTGGTTAGGTGCGTATTGGGCGCTACCTCTGCCTAATACATTTGGTTCGCTTTGGGTAAACTTTAATTCCCCTCTTCTTTGGGACGTATTCGCGATCTCTACCTATTTCTCAGTATCTCTTGTATTCTGGTATATTGGTTTGATCCCGGATTTTGCAACAATTAGAGACCGTGCAACTGGTTTAAGAAAGACCATTTATGGAGCTCTTTCTTTTGGTTGGGATGGTGCAGCAAAAACTTGGATGAGATATGAGTCTGTTTCTTTGATCTTAGCAGGTCTTGCAACTCCTCTGGTACTTTCAGTTCACACTATCGTATCCTTCGACTTTGCAACTTCCGTAATTCCTGGATGGCATACTACCATCTTCCCTCCATACTTCGTTGCTGGTGCGATCTTCTCTGGATTTGCAATGGTGTTAACCTTGATGATCATCACCAGAAAAGTATTCAAGTTGGAAGATTACATCACGATAGGTCATATAGAGTTGATGAATATTGTAATTATCATTACAGGTTCTATTGTTGGTATTGCTTACATCACTGAATTTTTCATTGCATGGTACTCTGGCGTCGAAGCTGAGCAATATGCCTTCATTAATAGAGCGACTGGTCCTTATTGGTGGGCTTACTGGTCAATGATGACTTGTAATGTGATTTCTCCACAACTCTTCTGGTTTAAAAACATTAGAACCTCCATTGTTGCTACATTCCTTCTTTCGCTTGTAGTTAATATCGGGATGTGGTTTGAACGATTCGTAATTATCGTGACTTCCCTTCACAGAGATTACCTTCCATCTTCTTGGGCTATGTTCTATCCAACATGGGCCGATGTAGGTGTCTATTTATTCACTTTTGGTTTGTTCTTTACCCTTTTCTTCCTTTTCGCGAAGTTCTTCCCGGTAATTAACATGGCAGAGGTTAAATCTGTATTGAAGTCTTCATCTGAAAAAGCACATAAGTAATCATGGAAAGAGATACTCATTTTATTCTAGGAGTGTACGACGATGAAGACGTATTGCTCCACGCTGTTGAAAAAGTAAGAGGTAGCGGAGTTAAAATTCATGAAGTGTATTCTCCTTATCCAGTTCATGGATTGGAGCATGTACTCGGTTACAAGAGAAGTAAACTTCCTATTGCAGCATTTCTTTTTGGAATGTTGGGGACCAGCTTGGCTTTGACCATGCAGTTTTACATGATGAAATTTGACTGGCCAATGATTATTGGTGGTAAAGACTATGCAGCTTTCCCAGATTTTATTCCTGTTTCATTCGAAATGACAGTTCTTCTAGCAGCTTTCGGAATGGTGGGGGTATTTATGGTGAGCTCTAATCTTAAGCCTTGGGCTCAGCCTAGAATCTTTGATCTTAGAAGTACTGATGATAAGCATATCATGGCAATTGACATTGCAAATAATAGTGCCATTGAAGTAGACAAAATCAAGGAGATTTTAAAGTCTTCTGGTGCTACAGAAGTGAATAATAAAAGTTTTGAATAGAAAAACCGGATATATGAAAATTGCTAACGCATTACTATTCGCAGGTTCTGCTCTGGCTGTTTCCCTTTTGGCTGGATGCAAGGCTAGTGGAGACAATCCGGGGCTTGAGTATGCTCCTCAGATGTATCACTCTGTAGCTTATGAGCCATTGACTCAAATTAAAGATGAGGCGCAGGGTTCTTGGCTATCAAACAGAGAAGATGGAAAAGGTGAATTCTACAACTCTAATGTTTATAATCCAAATGGAATGAATATGAGAGAGCCAGTT
This sequence comes from Reyranella massiliensis 521, assembly GCA_943370675.1. Lineage (GTDB taxonomy): Bacteria > Bacteroidota > Bacteroidia > Cytophagales > Cyclobacteriaceae > Algoriphagus. The sequence goes on from CALRRX020000056.1 coordinate 2,772, forward strand.
GAAAACACGGTTCCAAGAAATAAGCAAGGTTATCTACCTCACCGATTGAAGCAATTTGAACTCGACCAAGCTGCCTTGATCAAAAATCCTGTCCTTTCTTCTGAGGCTGTGTTGAAAGATGGAGAAAAGCTTTATCTGCAGTATTGCAACGCTTGCCATGGTAAAGGTGGTGAAGGAGATGGAAAAGCCGGAGAAGTTATCGGAGGTGTTGCTAACCTTAAAGGGGGCGCCTATGTGAATCTTCCTGAAGGCCATATTTTCCATGTTATTACCAAAGGTAAAGGCAGAATGGGAGCTCATGGTTCTCAAATTCCTTCTGAAAGCAGATGGAAAATTGTTCACTATGTTAAACAAGTTATCCAAGGTCAGGTGGTTGCTGCAGATTCTGTTGCAGTAATGGATTCTACCGCGGTAGCACAAGTAACCCCAGCTAATTAATCATGGCTCATCACGGCGAACATCATTATAACTTAGATCAGAGATTTGATTTTTCTGCATCTATAAAAAAATCAATCATGACTGTTTTGGTCATTGGTGCGATTTTATTGGGAGTAGGTATTGTCCTTGCAATGACTGGTGGACATCATGAAGAAGCTGGGGAAGCTGCGGGTCATGCTTTTCACTGGTATGAAAGACTTTATGCTAATCTTTGGATCAACAATGTCTTTTTTACAGGGATAGCTATTGTTGGTGTCTTCTTCTTTGCCATTCAATTCGCAGCACAAGCAGGTTGGTCAACTCCAATTTTGAGAGTAATGCTTTCCTTTGGTAGCTGGCTTCCGATTGCAGGTGTTCTAATGATTATCACTTTCTTTATTGCTAATCATGACTTGTTTCACTGGACACATGCCTATCTATTTGACAAAAATGATCCACAGTACGATAAGATAATTGACGGAAAAGGAGCATTTTTCTATTGGCCTATGGAAAAGGGAACTTTCCCTGTTTTCTATGTAGGTAGAATGGTGATTTTCTTCCTTTTCTGGGTATTCTTCTTTAATAAGTTTAAAAAGATTTCCGATCAAGAAGATCAAATAGGAGGAACATCTCATTGGTTTAAAATGAGAAGCTGGTCTGCTTATTTCCTGGTTTTCTTTGCAGTATCTTCTTCCATTTCAGCTTGGGATTGGGTGATGTCGATTGATACTCACTGGTTCTCTACCTTGTTTGGTTGGTATGTATTTGCTTCTTGGTTCGTTTCAGGTCTTTCCGCAATCACTCTTCTAGTACTTTTCCTTAGAGGTAGAGGATATTTGGAAATGGTAAATGAAAACCATGTTCACGACTTGGGTAAATTCGTATTTGGTTTCTCTATTTTCTGGACTTATTTATGGTTCTCTCAGTTTTTGTTGATCTATTATGCTAACATCCCTGAAGAGACCGTTTATTTCGTTGAAAGGTTGACAAGCGATGTTTACAGCCCATTCATTTTTGTGAATTTAGGTCTAAACTTCTTTCTCCCTTTTCTAGTTCTAATGACTAGAGATGCCAAAAGACATGGTGTTTTCCTTAAACTTGTTTGTTCCATCCTATTAGTTGGTCACTGGGTTGATTTCTTCTTGATGGTTCAGCCTGGTACTTTAGGACATAACGGTGGAATTGGTTTAATGGAAGTGGGTATGTTCCTTGTTTACGGTTCAGCGGTGGCGTTGGTGGTGCTTGGAGGTCTGGCTAAGAAAAACTTGATTGCGAAAAATCACCCAATGCTTGAAGAAAGCTATAATCATCACATTTAATTAATTATCCGAAAAAACTAAGATATGTACGGATTTCTGATTGGAGTAGGGGTTCTTCTGTTGTTTTCCATTATTTGGATGGTATACAGAATTCAAACCTTGGTATCGGTTGTAAAAGGTTCTGATAAGAAAATTGCTACGGGTAGCAATAAGATCAATGCGATCTTGTTTGTTGTTTTCCTGTTGGGATCAGGTGTTTTGATGTTTTGGTATTCCATCAAGGAATTCGATAATTATCAATTGCCAGTTGCCTCAGAGCATGGAGTTATTACAGATCAATTGTTCTGGATCACAATGGCAGTGACTGGCGTAGTCTTTTTGATTACTCATATTCTGCTATTCATTTTCCCTTACAAATATCAATACAAAGAAGATCGTAAAGCGACTTTCTATCCTGATAACAATAAGCTCGAAATTATCTGGACTGCTGTTCCAGGTGTAGTTCTAGCAGGCTTAGTTATTTCTGGTTGGATGGCATGGTCTGATATAACAGCCCCTGCACCTGAAAAAGCCCATGTAGTAGAGATTATGGGTTACCAGTTTGCGTGGGAAGTTAGATATCCTGGGAAGGATAATGTTCTCGGTGATTATGATTACAGATTGATTACTGCTTCTAATTCTCATGGTGTAGATTTTTCTGATAAGAATTCTCTTGATGATTTTCCATCTCCGAAAGTGGTGATACCGAAAGGTGAGCCAGTTCTTTTCAAGATTAGAGCTCGAGACGTGTTACATTCAGTATTTGCTCCTCACATGAGATTGAAAATGGATGCAGTACCGGGGATGCCTACTCGTTTTTGGTTTGTCCCTACAAAGACAACTGAAGAAATGAGAGCTGAACTCAAAGATCCAGAATTTGAATATGAAATCGCTTGTACAGAGATCTGTGGGCGTGGGCACTTTTCTATGAAGAAAGTGATTGAAGTGGTAGAGCCAGCGGCCTATCAAAAGTGGTTGGCGGAACAGAAATCTTTCATTCAGCAAAATCCTTCCTTAGCGGAAGGTTTAAACTCTGAAGTGAAGGAACTTGCAGAAATTAAAATAAGCGACAACAAATAAAATTATAAGTTATGGCTACAGCGTCAGTTGCACATCATGACACCGCAGTTCACGATCATCATGATCATGAACATCATGATAATTTTATAACAAAGTACATTTTCAGTACTGACCATAAGATGATCGGTAAACAATTTTTGGTTACCGGTATTTTCTGGGCGATTATTGGAGGGTTCCTATCGATCCTTTTTAGGCTTCAATTGGGTTTCCCAGACATGAATCTTGAATTCTTGCGTCCTCTTTTAGGCGGTTGGATTGATGAGACTGGAAAACTTGATCCTACATTTTACCTTGCTTTGGTCACCATGCATGGGACCATCATGGTTTTCTTTGTATTAACGGCCGGTCTTTCAGGTACTTTCTCCAATTTCTTGATCCCTCTCCAGATCGGAGCAAGAGACATGGCGTCCGGATTTATGAACATGCTCTCCTATTGGTTCTTCTTCATTTCAGGAGTGATCATGTTTATTTCCCTGTTTATTAAAACAGGTCCTGCAGGTGGTGGTTGGGTAGTTTATCCACCTCTTTCAGCTTTGGAGCAGGCTATTCCAGGTTCTGGTTTAGGTATGACGCTGTGGTTAATCTCAATGACGTTCTTTATTGCTTCTTCCCTATTAGGAGGCATTAATTACATCACTACTGTAATTAACCTCAGAACAAAAGGGATGTCGTTCTCAAGACTACCACTTACCATTTGGGCGTTCTTTCTAACAGCGGTAATTGGTCTACTTTCTTTCCCAGTTCTGTTTGCTGCAGCTTTATTGCTAGTATTTGACAGAAGCTTTGGTACCTCTTTCTATCTGTCTGATATCTATGTAGCAGGCGAGGCGCTTCCTAATACAGGAGGTAGCCCTGTACTTTATCAGCATTTATTCTGGTTCTTGGGTCACCCTGAAGTTTACATCGTTCTTTTACCTGCGTTGGGTATCACTTCTGAAGTAATTGCTACTAATTCTCGTAAGCCTATCTTCGGATATAAGGCTATGATTATCTCCATGCTTGGTATCACTATTCTTTCCTTCATTGTGTGGGCTCACCACATGTTTGTGTCTGGAATGAATCCTTTCCTTGGATCAATTTTCATGTTCCTTACTTTGATCATTGCGGTACCTTCTGCGGTAAAGGTTTTTAACTACCTTACAACCCTTTGGAGAGGTAATTTGATCTTTACTCCTGCCATGTTGTTCTCTATTGGTCTTGTTTCTTTCTTCATTTCAGGTGGTTTGACAGGTATTTTCTTAGGTAACTCAGCAATTGACATCCAATTGCACGATACGTATTTCGTGGTTGCTCACTTCCACCTAGTAATGGGTTCTGCATCATTCTTCGGTTTGATGGCTGGTGTTTACCACTGGTTCCCTAAAATGTTTGGAAGAATGCTAGACGCAAGACTTGGATATGTCCATTTCTGGTTAACGTTCGTTGGTGTTTACATGGTATTCTTCCCTATGCACTACATCGGTATTGCTGGTTTCCCAAGAAGATACTATTCATGGACAAACTTTGAGTTTTCTAATATGTACACAGATTTGAACATGTTTGTATCTGCTGCTGCGATTATCACTTTCGCTGCTCAGTTCATCTTCTTGTTCAACTTCTTTTACAGCATGTATAGAGGAAGAAAGGCTACACAAAACCCTTGGAGATCCACTACACTTGAGTGGACTACTCCAATTGAACCAGGTCATGGTAACTGGCCAGGTGAAATTCCTACTGTATATCGTTGGCCTTACGATTACTCAAAACCAGGTGCTGCTGAAGATTTCATTCCTCAAACTGTTCCTCTTTCTCAAACCCCAGAATCTAACCTTCCGCATGAGCAGGAGTTGGTTAAGCTTGAGTTAGAGATTATTAAGGACGAGGCTGAAGTTCTTGTAGCAAATGAATCAAAGCACTAAAAATTCTATAGACAGCTTTCGCCGCATCTCTCTTATTACGGTGATAGCTGTCTATTTCTTAATTCTTGTTGGGGGTATTGTCAGAAGTACAGGCTCCGGAATGGGCTGTCCTGATTGGCCTAAATGTTTTGGGAGTGTGGTTCCACCTACTAGTGTGAATCAGCTCCCAAAAAATTATCAAGAAATTTATCTAGAAAAGAGACTGGCTAAAAACGAAAGGTTTATAGCTACAATTGAAAAGCTGGGATTTAAGGAAACTGCGAGGCAAATAGCTGATGATAAATCGATTCTTGTAGAGGAAGAGTTTAATGCTACCAAAACATGGATTGAGTATATCAATAGGTTAATAGGCGTAGTGATAGGACTACTTATTATTGGGACTTTGTGGAAATCTTGGAAATTGAGATTTGTTGATAAATGGATCACCATAAATTCCCTCGTCGCTTTAATTCTTGTATTATTTACAGGATGGATCGGTTCCATAGTGGTTTCTACTAATCTATTGCCATGGATGATCACCTTTCACATGCTTCTTGCTCTGGCTTTAGTTTCCTTTCTGATTTATGCCAATCATAGGGCTTCTGGATTATTTACTTCCATTAGAAATACTGATCATATCCCATCCAAAGTAAAAAATATTCTACTCGTAGGAATGTTTTTGATGCTGATTCAAGTGGTGTTAGGCACTCAAGTTAGAGAGCAGATCGACCTTGTTTCAACAGACTTAGGTGGTCTTCTTCGAAATGAATGGGTAGAACGTGCCGGTATAAGTTTTCTAATTCATCGATCTTTCTCATTGGTTTTACTGCTTGTTCACGTGTTGTACTTCCTTTGGGCTTTCAAATACACCAAGAGAAACTCATCCATTAATCAATGGAGCTTCTTCTTAATGGTCGTTATGATGGCTGAAATCGCTTCTGGCATATCGATGGCTTATTTTGGTATTCCCGCTTTCTTGCAGCCAATTCATCTCGTGCTCGGTTCTATTATCCTTGGAATTCAGTTAGTCCTTGTACTTAGATTAAAGAATCACAACCAAATCAAGTTAACTATCATTTGACAATGCGTACAGTTGGTGTAGCTGACCATTCCCTTTCCTCTTTGGTACTAACGAGGGTCAAAGCGTATTCAGATCTCATAAAATTGAGACTTTCCGCTTTGGTTACGTTTTCTGCTGTATTTGGGTATATCCTTGGAGATCGTGGTGCCACATTTGGTTGGACTGGCTTTCTTGGTTTAGCTTTAGGAGGTTTTCTGATTTCTGGGGCGTCTGGTGCTGCCAATGAAATCATGGAAAGAGATTTGGATAAGTTGATGAAGCGTACTCAAAATCGTCCTCTTCCACTTCAAATCATTTCTTTACAAGAGGCCTATTGGTTTACTTCCTTAGTGGCTGTTTTAGGTATTTTTCTTCTTTGGTTTTTTACTAATCCTTTGACCACTTGGCTCGGTATTCTGAGTATGGTGCTTTATGTGTTTGCCTATACGCCACTGAAAAGAGTGGGTCCTATTGCTGTTTTTGTTGGAGCAATTCCCGGAGCTATGCCTCCATTATTGGGCTGGACTGCGGCTACTGGTGAAATAACTTATGAAGCTCTAATCATCTTTGGAATCCAATTTATCTGGCAGTTTCCCCATTTTTGGGCGATTGCTTGGGTAAGTGATGATGACTACAAGCGTGCAGGATTTAAACTTTTGCCAAGTGGTGGAGGTCAGGACTTGAATACAGCTATTCAAATCATGATTTATACATTATTTCTTCTTCCTCTAGGTTTACTTCCCAGCTACTTTGGTTTGACAGGTTTAAATTCTGGGATTGTAGCTACTATTTGTGGGGTTTTGTTTTTGGCTCAAACTTTTTCTTTAATGAGAGACTGCTCCAGAAAATCGGCATTGAAAATTATGTTTGGTTCTTTTCTTTATTTACCGATAGTTCAGATTGCCTATTTATTGGACAAAATGCCTTAATCCATGGAGAAAGAATTAAAATATATCGATATAGTCGAGCAGCCTATAAGCATGCATCCTAAGAAGTTTGCTTTATGGCTTTTCATGGTAACAGTGGTGATGATTTTTGCTGCTCTTACGAGTGCTTACATTGTCAGGCAAGCGGAGGGTAATTGGCTTGAATATGAGCTTCCTGAAATCTTTTGGATTACCTCAGGAATAGTAGTATTGAGCTCAATTTCCCTACAGTGGTCTTACTATTCTGCAAAGAAAGATAACTTCACATCCCTTAGAATTGGCATGTTGATGACCGTCATTTTAGGTATTGCTTTTCTTGTTGGTCAATGGTATAGCTGGGTGGCGTTGGTAGATAGAGATGTGTTTTTTGTAGGAAATCCTGCAGGTTCATTCCTTTATGTTTTTACAGGATTGCATGCGGTTCACCTTATCAGTGGTGTGATATTTCTGATTATTGTGCTAATTTCGACCTTCAGACTAAAGGTTCATTCCAAAGCTTTAAATACTATGGAAATGGCTACCACTTACTGGCATTTCCTTGGTGGTTTGTGGCTCTATCTGTTTATGTTCTTGCTATTGAATCATTAAAATAAAACCTGGTACAAATAAATAACTTATGTCTGCGCATTCTACTGCTATTGGAGTAAGCTCGAAAAGAGGCGTTTGGGGTGGAGGTAATGAACCCCTGAAAGCTAGTTATGGAAAACTCATGATGTGGTTTTTCCTGCTCTCCGACATTTTCACTTTCGCTGCTTTTTTGATTAGTTATCTTGCAATTCGAGTCAGTTACCCTAGTTATGCTGGCCCCGCTGATAGTTTTGTAGGTTCTAATGAATATTGGCCAATTCCTGAATTGGTATTTGAGGCTGTTCCATTCCTTCATGGAGTGCATGCTCCTCTTGTTTTCGTAGGGATTATGACCTTCATTTTGATCGCGAGTTCTGTAACCATGGTACTTGCAGTGGAAGCTGGTCACAGAAACGACCGAGGAGATGTGGTAAAATGGATGCTTTGGACCTT
>CALRRX020000057.1:0-10374 GCA_943370675.1 Reyranella massiliensis 521
GTGGAGGCCATGATCGGGCCTAGGTGACTGGGCATGGTGAGCAGAAGAGGCTGTCTCTTGAAGTCATTGACTGAAGACTGACTGGGATTGAAATCCGGGGTAGAGTTGACTTTTGCAAAAAGTGGAGAATTGGCTGCTTTGGATGCTATTGGGCTAGAAGGGCTTTTTGGTGAAACTTTGAGTCGCTGATTCGGACTCAAATCAATTAGTTTCTCAGTAGTTTGATCTGGCCAAATGATCACTAGGCTATCGATTTTGGAAGCATTGCCAAGGCCAAAGTGAAGGCAGTAAGAACTTGAGGATTGGAATCCCCGAACTGGCTGTTGTTCTTGAAAATGAAGTTTACCTTCAGAATAAGCTATCAGCTTTGTACCAATGCCGAAAGGATTTTTGCCTGGAAGGTTTAATTCCACTTGGAGCCAATTCCCTTTTTGACTTTTATTTTCAAGGATTTCGGAGGTTTGATTCAGGTGATTGATGACCAAATCAAGATCTCCGTCATTGTCCAGGTCACTGTAGGCGGCGCCACTGGAGAAGTTTTTTTCTGAAAATCCTGAAGTCAAAGAAAGATCCTTAAAGGTGATATCTCCTTGATTTTCATAAAAGTAATTGTGAATAGGAGTGGAGCTCATCGAGGTGACCAAATGCAGCGTGTCGGCTTTTTCTTTTGCGATCGCCTGCTTAAAGTAATAGTCACCTTTGTACTTCAGAAAATCTCTGTTCGTGTAATCCCGATAGTAGCCGTTGGTAATGAAAAGGTCTTTTTGGCCACTGTTATTGGCGTCAAAAAATAGTGCTGACCAGCTCCAGTCTGTGTTGGAGATACCGGCTGCTTGTCCGATTTCTGAGAAAACACCCTTTCCACGATTGAGATGCAGCATGTTTCTCATCAACTGGTGGTGAAAACCCTGCTTGATCATCAGGTTGTATTGCTCGTAATTTTCTGGGCCATAGAGAAGTTTTTGCCGCTCGTTGTCCTCAGGCAGCATGTCCAAGGTAAAGATGTCGGGTAGTCCATCATTATTGACATCAGCAATGTCTGCCCCCATGGAAAAATGAGAAATGTGAGGAAGTAAACTGGCAGTTTGATCCACAAAGGTTCCATCTCCTTGGTTGATATACAGGTAATCAGGCTCGATGTAGTCATTGGTCACCAAGAGATCTACCCAGCCATCTTGATTGATATCTGATGCGATCACTGCCAATCCAAAACCCAAGGCTGAGCCTTTGATCCCCGCTGATTCACTGATGTCGGTAAATTTTCCCTGATCGTTTCGATAGAGTTTGTCTCCTGCGTAGGGGTGTCTTTGATTTTTTTCCCGGTCAAATTCCAATTCGGTAATGACTTCAATGTGGTGATTGAGTAGGTAAAGATCCAAGTCTCCGTCATTGTCAAAGTCAAAAAACAGCCCTTGTGTACTGTTGGAGGGATCATCGATTCCAAACTCAGCTGCTTTTTCGGTGAATTTGAAGTTCCCGTCATTGATCCAAAGCTCGTTTTTCCTGGATTCGGGTGATTTTTTACTAGAATAGCACACATAGAGATCCAAGAGTCCATCTCCATTGACATCGGCCATACTCACCCCGGTGGTCCATGTGTCTTTTCCGGCTACTCCAGCAGATTTGGTGACATCCTCAAATTTCAGCTCCCCCAGGTTTTTGTAGAGCTTGTTTCCGGTCATGTTTCCGGTAAAAAAAATATCATCCAACCCGTCCTTATTGAGGTCGCCTACGGCTACTCCTCCGCCATTGTAGAAGTATTCGTAGCGAAGGATGTTGTTTTGTTGGTCTTCCTTGAGCTGGTTTTTGAAGGAGATGCCGGACTTTTTAGAAGGAACTTTTTCAAAGGCACTTTTGAATTGCTGAGAAAGCCCTTTGACAGAGTAAAGGAGAAAAATGGCAATCAGAATCCGTGTTTGAAAAAATACCCTCATCTCAAGTTTTTTACTCTTTAGCCCAATCTGTTGATCACATCATCAAACAGTTTTTCATTTACTACCGCCACACCGCCCATCAGGCCAACATCTTTGCCTAGTTGATAGAGCGCCAATTGTGTTTTTTCTCGCGACTTGGCCATGCTGTAAATATTCAGAGCTTGCTGAATAGGAGTGATGAGGTATTGGTTGGCTTCAGCTACCGAGCCACCGATGATGATCAGTTCAGGATTGAGTAGCTGAATCAAGATCGAGATTCCTCGGCCTAGGTCTAGCCCAGCTTCGGATAGAATCGTAATGGCGCGCTGATCTCCTGCAAGGGCTGCTTCTACCACCAATCCGGGTTCAATTTCCCCCTTATGATCTCTTACCATTCTTCCTAAAATGCTGTCTCTGTCCAGCTTCATGGCTTCTTCCGCCATTTTTACAATTGCTGTTCCGGAGGCCACAGATTCCAAGCATCCTTTTTTGCCGCAGGCACAAGTAGTGTCTCTGGACTCGAAAATCGGGGAGTGGGAAAATTCACCTGCAAAACCTGAGGCACCTTGATAGATTTTGCCATCAATGATGATTCCCAAGCCTATTCCCCAGCCGATGAAAATGCCGAGTACATTTTTATAAGTGTGTTCAGAACCAAATTTGAATTCCGCCAAAGTCATGGCGCGGGCATCATTTTCAAGGAAAATCTTCTTGTTAAACCGTGCCTCGAGATTTTCCAATAGGGTTTTCTTGCCAAACTTTAGGTGAGTATAGTTGACACCGCCGATGGAATCGACCAATCCGGGCATCGAAAAGCCGATGGCAATTACTTTTTCCGAAGGGATACCTGATGACTTTAGGTAGTGATCAATATGTGCACAGAGGAGGTTGAAAGTCTCCTCCTCGTTATTTAAGGTGATTTTGTGATTCTCTTTATGAAATGCCAGCTCATGATTACAATTATAGAGAGCCAAGCACATGGTGAACTTGGAAAGATCGACCGAGAGCACATAGAATGCATCCGGTGCTAATCGGTACAAATCTGGTTTTCTACCCCCCTGAGATTCAGCTCGTCCCTGTTTGATCACTTCTCCGGAAGTCATTAGATCGCTCAAAAGTGCATTGACAGTAGGTAGAGATATGCCTACTTCGTTGCATATTTCGCTAGCTGTATTGGCGCCTTTCAGGTAGAGATTTTTTATGATCTTAATTTTGTTGACATAACTTTTTATCTCTACAACTCCCTCCATTTTGGAGATTACTTCCTGAGGATTGATTAGGTTCATAAGCGTTAAGTATGGCTTGAAGTAAGGCAAATTTTAGGTTTCAAAAAATACTTTATGAAAAAAATTAAATAATGTTCTTCGATTTTAAAAAACTTGTTCGACTTTATTTCATTTTGTTTCCAAATTTCTCAAAAGATTTACGATTTCAACTTTACTCGCTTTAAGATCGAAATTATTAATTTTAGCCACTTTAATTCATTTGTTATGTCTGTTTTGACCATTGACCCAGCCATGGGTAAAAAAGAAATTTTCAAGCATGTTGAACAATTTTTGATTGAATCGGGATTTCGGATTCATTCCACTGACCAAGAGCGCCCATGGGGAGGCTTCTTTGTTTTGGAAGAAAATGATATCCGGAAATTTAGAGAGACGTTCTTTCCTTCGATCATCCTTACTGAAGAGCAGTTTGCTCAGAAGCTAAGTCCGAAGTTTTTGTTGGTAGCACCTGGAGCGAGACTTTCTTGGCAATACCATTTTCGAAGATCTGAATTGTGGACCTTGATCGCAGGTAGTGCTTCAATCTCGAGGAGTTTGTCAGATGATCAGACGGCCCCTGTTTCTTTGGAGATCGGCAAAGTTGTGGAACTTGAAAAAGGGGAGAGGCATCGACTGATTGGAGACGATACTTGGGGAATTGTGGCTGAAATATGGGTTCACACCGATCCTAGTCATCCTTCAGATGAATCAGATATTGTAAGATTACAGGATGATTATTCCAGAAACTAAAAAAGCCAGGGGCATCAACCCCGGGCTTTAAAAAGATTAGCTTTTTGTTCGAATCCTCAATCACCCTTAAAATAAACTTTCACAGTTTATACTATGAACCCGAACATGATGAAAAGGGATTTAATCTAAGGATTTGCGCTTGAAATTCAAATAATTAGATCAAAAAAGCCATTCCTTATTTTGGAATGGCTTTTCGTATCAAACAAGCTTATCGATTTTTTTGGCTATCTCTTCTGCCTCTGCCATCAGCTTGTCCGCTGCTGTTCTATTGGAGTGAGATAATTTATGAGCATCAGCCATCATTTTAGCATAGGCTTCTTGCAGTTTTTCTTTTTCAGATTTCTTTTTGAATAGTCCAAACATGGTGTTCTGTTTTTTAATCCAACAGGACTTTTACAGAGATTGTTTAGGGTAAAAAGGGATTCGTTTTGGATTGTTCCTCCACTATTTCATCATCTTTGAAATTCACCAAGTCTTCAAGCCTTCCTGAAGAATTGTAAAATCTCCATGGCCCTTGCTTTTTACCGTCTTTCATGGCTCCCTCTGAGGCTTTTTTTCCAGTCTCATGGTAATAAATCCAAGTGCCTTCTGCTTTTCCGGACTTATAACTACCCTCTGATTCTTTCAATCCATTCACGTAATATGTGATTCGAGTACCATCTCCGTTTTTGAGGGTTCCTTTTTCTAAGGTCTTTTTTCCATCCATGGAATAGTATTCTCCCACATTGAGCAGTCGGCCATTGTCCCAGAATTCTTCTTGGGTCAATTGCTTGTTGTCATAAAAAAGCCCCCAAATGCCATTTTCAAATCCTAAATTAAATGTGCCGACAGATTTCAATTGACCTCCGTCATAGTAATAAAACCATTGGCCATTTTCCATACCAAGGGTGTATTCTCCTTCGGCAACTAGGATTCCGATTTTGTTAAAAAACTTCCAAAGACCGGTTTTGAGATCGTTTCGATATTCGCCTATAGAATAGAGTTGACCATCTGGATAGAAGTTTTTCCAAATGCCGCTTTTTGATCCACTAATGTATTGTCCCTGAACCGAAATCTGTCCTGAACTGTGGTATTCAAGATATTCACCTACAGGTACCCCAAGTTCGTATCGCTTTCTTTTAGAGACAGCTTTGTTAGGGAAATATTCTTCCCAAGTACCCACTGCAATGTCGTTTTCGTACCGTTCGATTCGGGCAATTCGGCCTGTTTGATAGTAGTATTTCCATTCTCCGATTTTATTACCGTACTCATCAAAATACTCTTCAGATTCGAGTGTTTTGGTACCCGGGAAAAAGCGTTTCCATTCACCTATTTTTTTTCCATTTCGGTAATTACCTGATTCCAGAATTAAGTTAGGGAAGGAGTATCTTTTAAAGTTGCCTTCAAACTGACCTTTAGAGGTCATGGCTTCGGTGACCACATTTCCTTCTGGATCATATTCCAAATAAGGCCCCTCTCGTAAGCCTTCATTATAAAATTCCCGGATGGCGATTTCTCCAAACTCAAAAAAAGTAACCCATTGTCCCTTTTTCAATCCGTTTTCGTATTGTCCTTCGACCTTTACAGTTCTGGGATCGACATAAGAAGGGGCGTTGGTAGTACCAAAATACTCGATGTATTTCCCCACCAGAATACTGTCCTGAAAAATCATCTCCCTCTTGAGAGATCCAGCTTCATCAAAGAATTTAGCAGGTCCAAAAAGCTTTCCATCTCTGTAGTCAGCCACTTCCTTTCGGTTCCCATTTGGATAGAAATTGGTCCATGTTCCATCCCGCTTTCCATTTTTGAAATTGCCTACCGTAATCAGCGTATTCGATTTTCGATTATAAAATTTCCAAAGACCTGTTTGTACATTTCTATCAATAACACCGGTACCCATGATCGTTGAATCGGGACTGTAGAGGACCGAAACTTTAGGAGACTGTGCAAAGGCATAAAAATGAACGATGGAAAATACCGCGAGGAGCAAATATTTCATAAGGGAAGTTTTTCGGGTAGGGTTGGGGTTTAGCCCATTGTAAACGTACATAAAGCTAATTATGACATAGGTACGTAGGAATTCTTTTTACTGTTTAAAATTAACTTAAATCCCAACTTATGAACTATGTTTCAATTCTAGGCTGATGATTTTTTTTACATCATCTACTATTAGTCTTAAGATTGATTTTTCCTCAGAATAAATTTGCAATTCCTTGATCCAAAGTTGAAAGTCAGTCTTTTTTATATCTCTTTCAAAGGGAAATTGGGCCACTTTTTTATCTAAAATCAAAGCCCCAAAATCCCAAGGATCATCCACTAAGCCCAGTTGAAAACCAAGGTTACCAAGTTCTTTGCATGGGAGTTTGGTGTTCTTTCCCAAGAAAATCAAAATGAAAAAACCATGGCCAAACCAGTTGAGAAGCCGAATATTGCAGCCTAATTTTTTATCAAAATCCCTAATAAGATCCAATACTTGGTAAGGGTAACCAAGGAGATCGTTGCCTTTTGTGATTTTTTTTCCTCGGGATTCTTTAAAAAATGACGACAGCTCTTCATTGGAAATGGAATTTCCAACAGATTCAAGAAGTCGGAGGAATTGGTTTTTGAGCTGATTTTGCCTTTCATTGATTGACTTATCCAGCCAAAGTTCAAGGTCCAATTCCTCTTCCTTATTTTTCATTTTACCACCTTAATAGCGCCGATGCCCAGGCAAAGCCTGACCCGAAAGCGGCCAAACAAACCAAATCTCCCTCTTTCAATCTTCCTTGTTCCCAAGCCTGAGAAAGCGCAATTGGTATGGTACCTGCAGTTGTATTACCCAAGTACATGATATTGTTAAATACCTTTTCGTCCGGAAGCTGTAGCTTTTGCTGGATATATTGACTGATCCGAAGATTGGCTTGGTGAGGCACCAATAGGTCAATTTCCTCTTTTGAAATACCATTGTGGCTTAGGGCTTCTTGGATTACTTCCATAAAACGAACCACAGCATGTTTAAATACGGCGTTTCCGTTCATTTTCAAGAAAAAATCGCCTCGTTCGATCATCTCCTGAGAAATTCTGACTTTGCCGCTTGAACTAGGAGCGATGCAATACAATTCCTCTGCATGTGCCCCCTCTGAGTGGAGGTGCGTGCTTAAAATACCTGGATGATCATTTTCAGCTCTTCCCAAAATCACAGCTCCCGCACCATCTGCGAAAATGACAGCACTCGAACGACCCTCGTCGCTTTTGTCTAGTGCAGAAGATTGAATCTCTGCACCCACAACCAGGATTTTTTTGTACATCCCAGTTTTGATGAATTGATCTGCGACCGAAAGCGCATAGATAAAACCTGAACAGGCATTTCTGATGTCTAACGCACCTATGGTTTTGAGTCCTAATTCTCTTTGAAGAAGAACTCCATTTCCAGGTAAAAAGTAATCTGAAGTGATGGTTGCAAAAATGATGAAATCAATCTCTTCAGGGCTAGTCTTTGCTCGTTCCAGCGCCATTTTACTGGCTTTAGCTGACATGTTGGTGACGGTGTCTACACCTGGGGTATACCATCTCCTTTCTTGAATGCCGGTGCGTTCGACGATCCATTCATTGGAGGTATTCATCATTTTAGAGAGATCTTCATTTGTGACGACTCTCTCCGGCACATAGTGCCCTGCACCAAGAATTCTTGATTTATACATGATTATTTGGGTCTAATACTTAGTTAAAGGATGGCAAATATCGGCAGTGTCACCGATTCAAGCAAAATCCCGAAAATGGGGGATTGTTTAGCCGAAGAGGGTGTAATTGCCAAATTGATCCATGGGTGAGGTTCTCCTTAGGATGCTTGGCGTATCATTCAACACGGAATTTACCAACGGAGATACGGTGTAGCTCTGCATCAGTTCCGAAGGATAGGTGGTGAGTAATTTGGCGAGTTCTTCTTCTGAACTGTATTTGTCCAGCCACTTTTTCTCTTGGTCTCTTTTCAAGATGACTGGCATACGGTCATGAACTTCCTCGACTAGTTCATTTGGTGTGGTAGTGAGGATTAAAAAAGTATGCTGAGACTCTCCTGACACGGTTTCATACTCTTCCCAAATGCCTGCAAACGAGAAAATATCTTCCTCTCTCAAGGTGAATCGGTAAGGTATTTTGGTCTTCTTTCCGAGTTTTTTCCACTCGAAAAAACCATCTGCAGGGATCAGGCAGCGTCGTCTTTGGAACGAACCTTTGAATGAGATTTTTTCATTGATGGTTTCTGCTCTTGCATTGATCAGTTTTTGGGCCACCGGTTTGTTTTGTCCAAAATCCGGGGTGATTCCCCAATAGAAAAAGGAAAATCCTTTTGGGCTATCAGAAGTAATCACGGGAACAAGCTGTGTGGGAGCAATATTGAATCGAGGTTTGAAGTCCGCCAGCATCTCTGCTTGAAAGCGCTCTTCCAATTCGATTTTACTTTTGTTCAATGAATAGCGACCGCACATGTTCTTGATTTTTGAATATTTGGTCGGAAGTTAGAGATCATGGGTAATAAATTCAACTGCCCGAGCTTCAGAGTAATAGGTTTTTTCTGTGTTGGAGGATAAAAAACCTACGTGTCCGCCATGCTTTGGAAATTCAAAATGGACCAATTCTAATTTCCGAGCGAGCTGCTGAGGAAAGCAAGTCGCACTTAAAAAAGGATCGTTTTGGGCATTCAGGATAAAGGAAGGCACTTCGATTTGATCCAAAAACTGAAGGGAAGAATTGACCTGATAGTATTCCTCTGCGTCCGAAAACCCGTGAAGCGGTCCGGTGATCACGTCGTCAAAATCTCTCAGCGTCTTTACCCGGTTGAGTTTTTCCAATGGAAGTTCATTAGGAAAAAGCTTTGATTTTCGCGCCACTTTCTCCTTCAAGGTTTGCAAAAACCGCTTGGAATAGATTAGATTTTCTCCTATTGAAATTTTCGTGCAGGATCCGCCAAGGTCCAAAGGGACAGAGATGGCCACGGCTTTTTTGATTTTGGGGTACTTGCTTTTGACCTCGCCCAAAAATTTTAAGGTCAGATTTCCGCCTAAACTAAAGCCCACCAGGAAAAGCTCTTGGTAATCCTTTTGGGCATGCTCTACCACGCTTTTCAGATCGTAGGTGGCGCCGCTGTGGTAGAAAATTGCTTTGAGGTTCAGTTCCTCGCTGCATCCTCGGTAGTTCCAAGTCAGTACATCAAAGCCATTTTTGTAAAAATTTTGGGCCATTCCAAGGATGTAAGGTCTTGAGCTATTGCCTTCTAGGCCATGACTGATGATGACCAATCGGGATTTTCCAGACTTGTACCAATCCAAATCCAAGAAATCTCCATCAGGGGTAGGAATCCGCTCTCGCTCTGGATTTTTGAAATTTACTTTTCGTAGCAAAGCTGGATAAATGGTCTCTAAATGCCCGTTAAAAAGCCATTTTGGTCTTTTGTAGGGGCTATTTGGTAGTAATGGCATGGTGATTTTTGGCCCAAAAGAGGTCGGAAATTACAGGATATAAATTTGAATAAAGCGTTTTTAAAAACTATTTTTGGGCTCTTTAAAAAACGACAAGCTCTAAATTACCTATGGCCGAAATTATAAGAATGCCAAAAATGAGTGACACCATGGAAGAGGGTGTGATTGCGTCATGGTTGAAAAAAGTCGGTGACACTGTCAAGCCAGGGGATATCCTTGCAGAAGTGGAAACAGATAAAGCGACCATGGAACTGGAATCCTACGAAGAGGGTGTTCTTTTATACATTGGAGTTCAAGAAAAAGATTCCGTGCCTGTAAATGGCATCATTGCAATAATCGGAGAAAAGGGAGAAGATTTTCAGCATTTGTTGAATGGCTCTGCTCCGGCTCCTTCAAAAGCTGCTGAAGCACCAGTCGCTCCAAAAGCGGAAGAAGTGAAGCCAGCTGCAGCTCCTGCCGAAAAGATCGATACTTCATCTATCAATGCAACAGTGATCACCATGCCAAAAATGAGTGACACCATGCAAGAAGGAACCATCGCCACTTGGCTTAAAAAAGTGGGCGACGTGGTTAAATCCGGTGAGATCATCGCTGAAGTAGAGACAGACAAGGCTACCATGGAATTGGAGTCTTATGAAGACGGAGTCTTATTATATATAGGTGTAGAAGCTGGAAACAGTGTAGCTGTTGACGGAGTGATCGCAGTAATCGGTGAAAAAGGTGCGGATTACCAAACTTTACTAAAAGCGCAGCAATCCGGTGGAAAGTCTTCAGCCTCTGCAGAGGCTCCTGCACCAGCAGTAGTTGAAGCTCCAGTACCAGCATCAAATCCTGCCACAGTTGCTCTTCCCGTTGCGGAAACGCCAGTGGCAAGTGCTAGCGGTGATCGATTGAAAGCATCTCCATTAGCTAAGAAGATTGCTGCTGAAAAAGGTGTGGATATTCGTCAGGTTCAAGGCTCCGGTGAAGGAGGCAGAATCGTGAAGAAAGACATCGAGACCTTTGTGCCTGCAG
>CALRRX020000058.1:0-10332 GCA_943370675.1 Reyranella massiliensis 521
CCACTTGCAGGTAATTCTCCAAACCAAGTGCTAAATCATCCCGAAAGGATTTGAGCACAAAGTTAACTTTATCATATTTCAAGAAGGGTTTTACCTCCTCGATCATGGTAAGATGTAAGGCTTTTTCTATTGTTTTTTGTGAGGAAGAAATATGCACCAAGTCAATTTCAGACTCAAAAAACTTGGCCCATTCTACCACTTTTTGAATAGCGAGCTTGTCTACTTCCAGATAGTCTGAGGCAAAAACCAGTTTTCTGGGCTTTTTGAAAAAAACCCTTCTCGGAACCACTAAAATATCTCTGTCCGATTGTTCAACCAATCGGCTGGACCGACTGCCAATGATATTTTCTCTCAACTCATTCATCCCTTCGGTACCCACCACAATCAAGCCCGCATTGATTTCCTGTGCATAGCTAAGGGTACCCTGGACAATTTTTCCTTCCTTGATAGCAATTTGGCAGCCCTTCAATCCTTTTGAAGAGCTCTCCTCCAAGACAGTTCTTTGAAGATTTTTGAGTTTTTGAAGCACAAACTCTTCCTGGTGCTTACCCTCTGTATCACTTGGAGAAAGCTTCAAATAGTCTTCCCGATTGAGTACATGAAATAAGACCAGATTGGCTTCGTATTTCTCTCCAAGCCTGCATGCATATTCAATCGCATTCAGGGAGCATTCCGAAAAATCCGTTGGGCAAAGAATCGTGAAGGTGTGTTCCATAGCTAAAAATCAATAACCTCTTTCTCGATTTACAAGATTTTGAAGAGGTTGATTAGAAATAATTCGATTAAAGTTATCAATAATCTGCGGAGAAGCCGCCAAGGGATTAGTCACACTTGCAATGTGAGGAGTCAGTTGAATTCTGGATTCCTCCCAAAATGGGTGAACCTGAGGCAAAGGCTCTACCCGATACACATCCAGAAGAGCGCCAGATAAAAATCCCTGATCCAAAGCAGGAATTAAGTCTTCTTCCACCAGATGTTTACCCCGAGCCACATTTATCAGATACGTACCCTTGGTACATTGCTTAAACAAATCAAGATTCAGAATACCTTCTGTTTCTGGCGTAAGAGGAAGCAGACATACTAAGACATTGATTTGAGACAGAAATTCTCCCAATTGATTTTTGGAATAATAGGGATATGGAAAGTCCCTTTTTTCAGAAAAACCAAATCCAAAAACCTGAAATCCCATGTAACTCAATTTATCCAATACATCACCTCCCAATGCCCCTACTCCCATCACACCTACTTTGACAGGGATTTCCGGATTAGACATATCCCATACTTTTCTTTTTTGATCCGCTTGGTAGCGTGTGATCTGTCGGTGAAAATTCAACACTCCCATGATCACATAATTGGTCATGGACCATGTCAACTTCTCATCCACGATCCTTACGATAGGCATAGAATCCGGAACAGCTGGATCTGAAAGAATATGATCCACACCTGCGCCCAAAGAACTTATCAATTTGAGGTTGGGAAACGTGTTGAGGTAACCGGGAGGATGCTGCCATACCAAGGCCATTTGCACATCGTTCGGTCGATGAATATCAGGATAGACTTGGATATCTATGTCTGGCTGATGGTGACGAAGAGCATCGATCCAAACTTTGGGATTTCTTCCGGGACTGATAATTGCAAGACTCATTTTCTATTTTAAAAGGTAGATGAGTAAAATTAACTCAATCTCTTTTTTGAGAAAGTCCACTGATAAAATATGAGAAAAATCCTGACAAAATGAGCAAATAAACTGTCAAATTGCACTTGATTCCAAAAATTGGAGTAGGATTTGCGATAATCCGATCGATAAACACAAATTATTTACCCTATATGCAAAACAAATTCAAACTCGTTTTACTGGCCCTTCTTTTTGCCGGATTTAGCAGCTTTGCGCAGCAAATCCAAATGCCTCAAGCCAGTCCAAGTGCCAAAATATCCCAAAAAGTAGGCTTGACAGATGTCACTGCGGAATTCAGCAGACCAAGTACCAAAGGAAGAAAAATCTTCGGTGAGCTGGTACCATATGGCGAAGTCTGGAGAACGGGTGCCAATGGTGCCACCATTTTGACTTTCTCCACAGAGGTAATCGTAGGAGGTCAAAAAGTACCTGCAGGATCTTACGCCTTGTACTCTATTCCGGGTAAATCCACTTGGACCATCATTTTGAGCAAAAACACCAAGCTTTGGGGCGCGATCGGATACAATCAATCAGAAGATCAGGTAAGATTCAATGTCACTGCTTCCAAAACAAGCAAAAAATACGAGTCCTTTGAGCTTAGCTTCAATAACCTGACCGACAACAGTGCCGATCTTTCGATCAAATGGGAACAAACCCGTGTGGATTTCACCATTGCTACCGAAGTAGACCCTATCGTAATGGCAGATATCAAAAAACAGGTAATCGATGCCAAAAGCACAAATCCAGCGCTACTTTATCAGGCTGCCAATTACTACTTCACCAACAATAAGGATATGAACCAAGCTTATGCTTGGATCAAGCAATCTACCGACAACGATCCTAAGTATTGGACCATTCACCTAAGAGCTAAAATCGAACTTGCACTGGGAATGAAAACAGAAGCATTGGAATCAGCAACGAAGTCTAAAAATCTGGCAATTGAAGCAAAGAACCCAGACTATGTGGGGCTGAATGACAGATTAATGAAAACGATAAAATAAGAGAAACTGAAACCGGGTCGAGAGATCCGGTTTTTTTTTGAATTTATTCAGCCACAAAGGCGGAAAGGCTCAAAGAAGTAAAGAAGAATTTTGACACAATGTTATCCTCTAGCTAAAGCAGCATAAGGGAAATCAAAAATTCCAATTCAAACTTTAATAGGAATTCAGCTTTAACCCATCCATTACTTTTTGATCACCAATTGCAATAAGGCACCGAAAATCATCACTGAAATGCAACCCAACGCATTGTACCAAAGGAATCCAATATCCCAATGGAAACCTAAAAGCCCTTCTCCATTTTTGAAATGCACCAGCAAAATCAAGGCTTGAGACATCAAGGCTGCAATAAATACGGCTTTTCCCTTGACCCATTTCATAAAGAATCCAACCATGAAAATTCCCAATATCGTACCGTAAAACAGAGAACCAAGAAGGTTTACGGCTTGAATGAGATTTTCAAATAAGGAAGCATAGGTAGCAAACAGGATAGCTCCTAAACCCCAAAATGCAGTAAACACTTTAGAGGAAAGCACATAATGGCTATCACTTTCTTCTTTCTTGATCGATCGCTTGTACAAGTCTATCGTGGTGGTGGATCCTAGTGCATTAAGCTCAGAGGAAGAAGATGACATCGCAGCAGAAAAGATTACAGCAAACAACAATCCCACAATGCCGGGTGGCAAATAGTCCATTACAAAACGCATGAAAATGTAATCTGTATCACGAGTCTCAGCGGTTGGATCGTTTTTGACGATCAATGCCTTAACCTCATCACGGATAGCCGTTTGCTCTGACTTGATAGACTGAACCTTGGTTTTTAACTCATCCGCTTTTTGATCTTGTTTTTGGTCAATGGCAGCAAGCATTTCCTGATAGACAAATCGACCTTCTTCAAAGCTTTCTGTGTACTTTTTCTCTAGAGTCTCCAATTCAGAAGCATAGGGACTGTTTCGAAGCTGTTCTGTCTGTACCTCATTAAAAATCACAGGAGGCTGCACGTATTGATAAAAAACAAAGACCATCACCCCGATAAACAGAATGATAAATTGCATCGGGATCTTGAGAAATCCATTCATGATCAAACCCATGCGACTTTGAGTCAAGGTTTGACCGGAAAGGTAGCGCTGGACCTGACTTTGATCCGTACCAAAATAACTGAGGAAAAGGAATACAGCAGCTGTCATTCCCGACCAGATATTATATCGATCTGCTAGGTCAAATTCAAAACTAACTACGTTGAGTTTTTCCATTTTCCCAGCCACATGCATGGCTTCTCCAAAGGAAATCGGCAACAATTGGATGACAATAATCCCAGCTAGGATCATCCCTCCCATCATGACTGCCATTTGCTGCTTCTGCGTAATGGAGACAGCCTCTGTTCCACCTGAAACCGTGTAGATAATCACTAAAACGCCAATAAAAATATTGGTAAACGTGAGGTTCCAGCCCAAAAGAGTAGAAAGAATAATAGCTGGAGCGTAGATCGTGATTCCAGCTGCTAATCCTCTTTGTATGATAAAAAGTAAGGAAGTCAGGGTTCGTGTCTTTAGGTCAAAACGATTTTCCAGATACTCATAAGCTGTGTAAACTTTTAGCTTATAATAAATCGGGATAAAACTGACCGAGATAATGATCATCGCCAAAGGCAACCCGAAGTAAAACTGGATAAATCTCATCCCATCCTCATAGGCCTGACCCGGCGTACTCAAAAAAGTAATCGCGGATGCCTGAGTCGCCATGATGGACAAACCTATGGTCCACCAGTTGTCTTTATTCCCTTTGAGGTAAGATTCCAGGCTCTTTTGCCCACGGGTTTTGTAAATCCCAAAGGCTGCAATGGAAACCAGTGTGAAGAATAATACCGACCAATCCAGCGTACTCATGAGAAAGCCACAGATAACCAATAAAACAAACCGATCATGAGCACAAGGCTAGCCATCAGTCCTATGTAAATTCTTGACCATTTAATCTGCCTTTCTTCCATCTTACTGCTCGATTAGATTAATAAACAATTTGATAGCACCAGGTACACCGGAAGGCAGCTGCCTGAAGAAAGAGATTCCTGTGTAGATATAATTACCATTCTCAATTTGAGCATGAATCAAGGCACCCTTGGAAGCATTTTCTCCTGGGTCTTGCATGGTAAATGGCTGTTGATAGTGTGTATCAGGGTTGGAGGCAAAATACAAGCCACGCTCTTGGACCCAACCTTTAAAATCCTCCTGGGTAATCAGATTTGGCCCTTTTACAATCGGGCTGTCTGAGGAAATTTCCACCGGGGATTCTTGCACCGTAACTCGATCTCGGCCAATCGTAAATGGATGTGGACCAAGTTGGTTCGTCAAAAGTGGTGAACTCGTATTGTATTGGACAATCAGGTTTCCGCCTGAACGCACATAGCCCATCAAAACCTGTTGATTTGCTGCCAAATCGGAATTGGTGTTATAGGCACGAATACCGACTACGATTGCTTTAAATTGGCTCAAATAATCCACTGAATAATCTTCGGCTCCAATCATAGTTACTTTATAACCCAAAGCTGACAGCACTCCGGGCACATCATCCCCTGCCCCAGGAATATAGCCGATCTTTTCCCCGGAAACTTTCCAATCCGCCTGAATCAAATTGATACTTGCAGGACTGAAATAAGTCAAATTCGGGATATGTTTGTAAGAAATCTGCTTGGTGACTTGGTCATAGGACTTTCCGGCAGAAGTGGTAAATCTGGCAGTGATCACTTTTTTACCTGCTGTTTTTGGAAGAAAAGCCACTTTAAAAATCCGCTTCTTTTGGAAAGCAATATCCTCGATGCTCAACACTCTAAATTGAGTAGAGTCAATTCCTTCAAAATCCAGATTACCATCCAAGATTTGATTTCTGAAATTGACCGTAACTGTTACTGTGGGATCGGCACCTGACACCAAAAAGACATTTTCCTTCGATATAGTCAAATCGACTTCCGGTACTATCGTAAAGGGCTGTTTGATTTCCCCATCCACCTGATCATTGAATTTGTAAAACAGCTGAACTGGCATAACAAACTTCTGATCTGTAATAGAGAAGGATAGGTCTCCTCCTATGATTTGAGAAGAAAAAGGAACACCGATTTTCTGCTGACTAGGCACAGAAAAGAGGGCCCCGTCTAATGGATTTTCCAGCCAATAGGGCTGTGAAAAAGAGGAGTTATCAGGAATCACCAATTCTATCGGAAGAGAAACACTGGCATTTTCTTTTGCAGATTTTCCCTCATGGGTAGATCCCATGATTTGAAAAGAGATATTTCCCAGCTCTATGGTTGAAGGATTGGTCAGTATTAACTCTGATTTGATTTTCTCTCCCGGAAATCCAATTTCTTTTCTCGCGATGTATTCATATTCCAATCCCAAAGAATTGATAATCGTTTGATCTAATTTCTCAAGCTTTTCCTTTACCCATGGTTCTTGGGAGTTTAATCCCAAAATCGACTTTCGGAGTGAAAGTAAAGCTGGGACATTTTGGTCAGGCTGAACAAAATTGAAATTCTTGAGAAGCTGGTCAATTTGAGAAAGAATAATCCTTCCGCCTGCTAACTGTTCCCAACGATTGGATACCCCATCAAAAGGAGTAGTGGAATAGGCTTCCCCACCTATTTGCTCAATGTAGTCTTTGGCATTTCCAGCACCTGCCGTCGCCCCAAATCCTTGAGACTTGTGCATCGTTCGGCTGTCAGCTGCAATCTGATGATACGTCTTACCTAAAAGCGGGTCATATCCTCCTACTTCAAAGGCGTAATATTTTTTTCCTTCCTCAGGCTCAAATTCTCCCCGGAAATTATAAGCATTAAAAAAAATGCGCTTGGGTTGCCAAGGTTTCACAAAAGATAATTGCTCTGGAAAAGCAGATTTTTTCCCAGCCAGATCAAATGCTTCACCCGCTAAAATAGCAGAAGTAGTATGATGACCATGAGTAACGCCGGGAATGGTATTGAATCGGGTGATGATGATATCAGGTTGAAATTTCCGAATGGCCCAAACAACATCCGCCAAGACTTTTTCTTTTTCCCAATTTTGAAGTGTTTCAGTCGGGTCTTTGCTATATCCAAAATCAAGAGCTCGGGTAAAAAACTGCTTTCCTCCATCGGTCTGGCGAGCTTTGATCAATTCTTGAGTCCGAATCTGTCCAAGCTCAATGCCCAGTTCGCTGCCAATCAGATTTTGCCCACCATCACCGCGCGTCAAACTTAAGTATGCTACTTCCGCATGCTCTCCATTGGCTAAATAAGCAATCAGCCTGGTATTTTCATCATCAGGATGGGCAGCTACATAAAGTACACGTTTGGTTTCTCTTAATTGAAGGAGGGAATGATAGATTTGAGAAGAAGGAAGTGATTGACCAAAAGCAGATAAACTCAAGAGCCAAGCAAAAATGCTCCATGAAAATTGGTGAAACTTCGATTTGATCATATTGGGTTTAATTGGAAGGGAAAACTATTTCAATCCTACTCGAAATAAAAAGCTTTTTTTATCAATGGAAGCGAGATTTATTCAAAATAAAATGAAGTGGGTAGGAAGTCGAGTGTATTCCTCAGGTGTGATTTCAATAAACCATGAACCGACCCCTTTCTTTTTCCCAAAATTGGAATCCGAAATAAACACTTGACAATAAACCATAAAAAAAGGCCGGATATCCGGCCTTTTAAAAAGGAAAATTTGAATTAATTATCCTGCCAGTTTGCACCGAGGATCGCAGAAATTTTCTTATTCATTGCGTCCATTTCTGCAGTCTTCTTAAGTCTGGTATATACTTGGAACAAGATGATCATGATGTCTGTATTGTCTGGCTTGATCTCCAAGGCCTTAGAGAAGAATCCGATTGACTCATTGTAATTAGCATCGGCTTTCTTACCTACAATCGGAGATTGCTTTTCCCATTCAGCATCTGAAAGGTCATTTAGGGAATTCAATTCCTTCTGTGCTTGCTCTAGAAGCAAAGCACCAGTATAATAATTACCTTCAAAGAAATTAGGATCTACCGAAACTGACTTTTTGTAGTCTGTCAAAGCGCCATCAAAGTCACCTGCTTGCTCTTTCAAATAACCTGATCTTAGCAATAGACCGGCATTATTAGGATCACTTGCCAAAGCCTCTTTGATTTGAGCCATTGCCTCATCCATCTTGTTCAATTGAAGCAAAAGCTGGATTTCATATTCAGCTAGAACTTTATCGTTTGGATACTCTTGACGAGCTTTGCTCACTAGCGCAAAAGCAGCTTCAGGATTTTTCTCTTCAGTGCTAAGAATCTGCACCATGAAGTAGTAAGCATTGGTCTTATTATAACCTGGAATTTCGAAGAGGTAATTGAAATGTTTCTTAGCTTCTTCAAATCTTCCTAGGTCATTTGCAAGGAAACCTGCATTGTAGTGGATCGTAGAGTCGGTCTTGTCAATTTCTCCTGCTAGGTTGAAAAACTCATAAGACATTTCTAGATTTTCTTCTTCATACATCTTAAGAGCCTTATCGAACGATATGTTTTTAAGGCTGAGGAGAGAGTAAGGTTTTAGGTTTTCAGGAATACCTGGCAATTCTTCTGCATATACTGCTTTACCTACAGCTGAAGTTTTGTTGCTTCCAGCCATTTCGAATGCTTTTGCAAAAGTTGAAACTGCCTGATTTCCGATCTCTACTGTTTCCATCGTGTTTGAAGAATCTCTTGCAAACATCTTGGTATGGATTTGAGCCTTCAACAAAAAGGTTGCAGGATCACCACTGGTCTCAGGATTGGTTGTTGCACCATCTACAGCAGCAAGAGCAGCCTCAAGGTTTCCTTGTTTGAACCCTTTCTCGGCTTCTTTTACTACCTTTTTTTGTCCAAAAGCCACAGAAGCTACTGCCACCATAGCCATTGAGAGAATTAGCTTTTTCATTAGCGTTTTTTCTTTATTGTTTGGTTTAATCAGTTAATTCGACGTCAGATTCAGGTGAATCAAGTGCAGAATCCGAAGAATCGGTCGCAAGATCGGAAGATTCGGAACTTTCTACTTCTTCTCTCGATATTTTTTCTACGGATGAAATTTCGTCACCCTCTCCCACTTTAATCAATCTTACTCCTTGAGTGGCTCGTCCCATGATACGAAGCTGCTCCATAGATATTCGGATGGTTATTCCAGACTTGTTGATAATCATCAAATCATCTGAATCCACTACTTCTTTGATTGCTACCAATGTTCCTGTTTTTTCAGTGACATTCATCGCTCTTACACCTTTACCACCTCTATTTGTGATTCGGTACTCATCAAGGTCGGAACGTTTTCCATATCCCTTTTCAGATACCACTAGCAGGGTTGCATTTTCTTTGGAGGCACATACCATGCCAATGACAAAGTCATTAACATCCGTTAACGTGATTGCTTTAACCCCTGTAGCGGTACGACCCATTGGTCTTACTGCGGACTCGTGGAAGTGAACAGCTCTGCCAAATTTGGCTGCAATCACAATGTGTTGATCTCCATTGGTCATAGCTACATGGACCAATTGATCATCCTCCCTAAAATTCAAAGCAATGATACCATTGGATCTTGGACGAGAATACTGCTCTAGGGTAGTCTTTTTGATTACTCCTTGCTTGGTAACCATCACCAAGTAGTGATTATTGATGTAATCTTGATCTTCCAGATTTTCTACCTGAATGATAGATCTAATCTTATCATCAGATTCAATATTGATCAAATTTTGGATCGGTCTACCCTTAGACGTCTTGGATCCTTCAGGAATTGCATAGGTTTTGAGCCAGAACAATTTTCCTTTGTCAGTAAAGATCAATAGGTAATTGTGAGTTGACGCTGTAAAGATGTATTCCGTCCAATCGTCTTCTTTAGTGCTCACTCCTTTGGAACCTACCCCACCTCTACCTTGAGTTCTATATTCTGTAAGGGCAGTTCTTTTGACATAACCTTGATGAGAAACTGTGATGACCACTTCCTCATTTGGTATCATATCTTCGTAGCTGAAGTCTTCTGCGTTGTGCTCAATTTCAGTCCGACGATCATCAGCATAGCGATCCTTCATTTCCTGAAGTTCGGTTTTGATGATTTCCATTCGTTTATCCTCGTTGGCAAGAATCTCTTTCAACTCCTCAATCAAAGCCATGATCTCCTTGTATTCTTGGATGATCTTGTCGCGCTCCATTCCTGTCAGTCGCTGTAGACGCATATCAAGAATAGCTCTAGCCTGAATCTCGCTTAAGTTAAAGCGCTCCATCAAACCATTTCTGGCCGTTTCAGGATCTGCAGAATTTCTGATCAAAGCAATCACTTCGTCGAGGTGATCCAGAGCAATCAGGTAACCCTCCAAGATGTGTGCTCTTTTCTCAGCTTCTTTCAGTTCAAATTCAGTACGTCTTACCACTACTTCGTGGCGGTGACTGACATAGTGAACAATAAGATCTTTGAGATTTAAGGTGTATGGACGGCCCTTAACAAGAGCGACGTTATTTACTGAGAAAGAAGTCTGTAGCGCTGTTTGCTTGTACAGGTTGTTTAGAACCACGCTGGCCACTGCATCCCTTTTCAGTTCATACACAACGCGCATACCTGATCGATCAGACTCGTCACGAATCGCAGAGATGCCTTCTATTTTTTTCTCATTGATCAACTGAGCGGTCTTTTCGACCATGTTGGCT
>CALRRX020000059.1:0-10323 GCA_943370675.1 Reyranella massiliensis 521
CCGTAATGCTCTTTGTAATAATCCTGATAGGTACCAGAGGTAACACGGTTTAGCCAAGCCTCATTTTGAAGGTACCAATCGATGGTAATTTCGATTCCTTCCTCAAACTGTAAGCTAGGCTCCCAGCCTAATTCCTGTTGGATTTTGGTAGCATCGATCGCGTAGCGCAGGTCATGACCAGCACGATCTTGAACAAACGTGATCAGCTTTTCGGATGTACCAGCCTCTCGACCAAGCTTAGCGTCCATTTTTTGACAAAGTAGACGAACGATATCGATGTTTTTCCATTCATTAAATCCGCCGATATTATAAGTTTCGCCAGGCTTTCCTTTATGAAAAACAGTATCGATCGCTCTTGCATGGTCTTTTACATACAACCAATCCCTTACATTTTCACCTTTTCCATAAACCGGTAGGGGCTTTAGATTCTTGATGTTATTGATGATAAGAGGGATCAATTTTTCAGGAAAATGGTTGGGTCCATAATTGTTAGAGCAATTTGATACCACGGTTTTCATCTTGTAGGTGTTGGCATAGGCCCTTACAAAATGGTCAGACGCTGCCTTTGAAGCCGAGTATGGTGATTGTGGGTCGTAAGGTGTGGTTTCGAGGAAAAATCCCCCATCATGTAAAGATCCATAGACTTCATCAGTAGACACATGATAGAACAAATGCTGATCAAGTTCACCAGCCCATGCCTTTTTTGCAGCATTTAGCAGATTTACTGTACCAAACACATTGGTTTTAACAAATGCCAAAGGATCGGTAATCGATCGATCCACGTGAGATTCTGCCGCCAAATGAATCACGTCTGTGATGCGATGTTTCTCAAAAATCAGATCTAAAGCATCTGCATCCTGAATATCTGCTTTCTCAAAGAGGTAGTTGGGAGAATTCTCCACTGATTTCAAGTTTTCCAGATTACCGGCATAGGTCAAAGCGTCGAGATTGACGACGGTATATTCTGGATACTTGGTTACAAAAAGCTGAACCACATGGCTACCGATAAAACCAGCACCTCCAGTAATTAAAATAGTTTTAGACATCTTATTTCTTATAATAACTTAAATACCATTCTGTAAATGCCTTAACCCCTTCTTCTACAGGAGTTTCAGGTTTATATCCGGTATCTCTTACCAAATCACTTACATCTGCGTGAGAAGCAGGCACATCTCCAGGCTGTAAGGACAAAAGTTCCATTTTTGCGGTTTTCCCAAGGCCTTTTTCTACAGCATGGATATAATCCATCAAAAGAACTGGTGAAGAATTACCGATATTATAAATCTTAAAAGGAGCTTTTGAGCTGCCAGGATCTGGATTTTGAGAATCAAAGTTAGGATTTGGGGAAGCAGGTCTATCCGCCACTTTTACTACTCCTTTAACGATATCACCCACGAAAGTGAAATCACGCTTCATCTTTCCGTAGTTAAATACCTTGATGGTCTCTCCTTTCAATATGGCCTCTGTAAATAAAAACAAGGCCATATCAGGCCTGCCCCAAGGACCATAAACCGTAAAAAATCTCAATCCTGTCGTCGGCACTGCAAACAAATGACTATAGGTATGAGCCATCAATTCATTCGCTTTTTTGGAGGCTGCATAAAGTGAAATAGGGTGATCTACAGAATCCGACGTAGAAAATGGCATTTTCTCGTTTGAGCCGTAAACCGAACTAGAGGAAGCATAGACGAGATGATTTACCGGATGAAAACGGCAGCATTCCAAGATATTCAAGAAAGCTGAAATATTATTTTGAATATAATCTTCAGGATGGCTGAGGGAATGTCTTACTCCTGCCTGTGCAGCAAGGTGAATTACCGTGTCAAACTTTTCTTGTTCGAAAAGTGCCATCAATGGTTCTTTCTCACATAGATCCAATTGAATAAATCTATAATTGGCCAAGGAATCAGATTGAACCAATTGGCCAGGCTGGATGAGGGATTTTCTGATTCCACGATGCTCTAAACGAGCATATTTGAGATTTACGTCATAGTAATCATTGATCACATCCAGGCCTACTACCTCATCTCCTCGATCTACTAAATACTGGGCTACATGGAAACCTATAAATCCGGCCGTACCGGTCACGAGGAATTTCATATTGAAAAGCTATGCGTTGGTTTAAAGTGCAAATATAAACTATTCCTACATATCGGAGTCCTTCAAAAGACGGTGATAGTTAGTTAATAATTCTTGATGAATCTTTTTCCTATCAAAATTCTCAACGATGTAGTCATAGAGATTACTCGCATACTGGGCCATTTTATCTCGTTTCACAAAGGCAAATTCTAAGGCCTCTTTCAGAACTATCGCTTCCTTCACAGGAAATAGCAAACCCGTTTTTTGCTGTTTGATCAAATCTGTATTTCCAATGATATCGGAGCAGATTACAGGAACTTGCATTGCGCCTGCTTCTAACAATACGTTGGGAAACCCTTCTCTGTGGGAAGGATGTACCAAAACATCGGCCAATGCAAGGTAGTGTGCTACATGATCAGACCAGTCGATTTGAACAATTTTAGGATGCTCACGAATAGTCTGAATAGTTTCTTGAGAAATTGGATTGAGATCTTGTTCAAATGCTCCTAAAAGCACCAATTTGGACATTCCTACAATTTTTGAATTGATAAAAGCCGAAACAAGCTCTTCAATTCCCTTATCCTTTACCAATCGACCGATGGCCAAAATGATAAAATCATCTTCCCCCGGCATGATTCGCATGGTCGCGGCCACTAGGTGATTTTCTTTAAGCGAAGCGCGATTGTACTTATCCAAATCGATCCCATTGGATGATCCTTTTCCGATCATCCTTACTTTAGCAGGTGAGGTCAAACCTTGATCCAAAACAAACTGATACAGTCCATGGGAATTCGGCCAGACTTCACTTGCATTGGCATAGGTCCATTTTTCAGCGCTTTCTAGAAGGTTTTTTTTCTTTCCTTCAGCAGCCATAGCAGGTATTCCCGCAAGCGTATGAATCCGAATTTTAACCCCTGCAAGATTTGCAGCTATCATTCCCAATAAACCCGCCTTAGGTGTATGGGTGTGAACGATATCGGGCTTTTCTCTTTTAAAAAGTTTATAGAGCTGCCAAATGCATTTGAGATCCTGAAAAGGAGTGATTTTTCGGGTGAAGGAAATCACCTCATGGCGCACTCCCTCATTTTTTATAACCTGATCTATTTCCCTTCCTTCAGCACTGACCATGATGACTTCCCAACCATGTTCCTTCATAAACCTCATTTGTCCAGAAAGTAAAAGTTTGAGGGAAATGGGAACGGTGGTTATTCGAATCAGTTTGGGCATCTAAAGAGGATTACAGCATGCAAAGGTAAAATTTTAGAAGTAGAAGTTTTTATGGAAAACATATCTTCCTTTAAAAAACGAGAATAACCCTCTCTACATATTCCAAACCGAATTTAAAGCAGCTTAATCACTATCCTCCAATACAAAAAGCTCTTCCAAACTAATCGCAAAAACTCGAGCAATCTTCAAGGCCAAAACAGTTGAGGGCACATATTTCCCTGCCTCTATCGAATTGATTGTTTGTCTGCTGACTTGGACTTTTTCAGCCAAGTCTTGCTGAGTCATATCCTTTTTGGCTCTCTCTACTTTGATGGTATTTTTCATTTAGAAGAGATTAAATAGCTAAAAGTGATTGTCTTTGCTTATACAATACCCAGCGAAATCTGACAATGAAAATGGTTTGGATGGTAAACATGTTGTAACCCATAAACTCAAGATAACCAAAGCCATAAAAAAACAAAGTCCCAAGAATTAGGATGAAAGTGTTGGCATAGCAAGCTACTAAAAGTGAATCAAGCCGCAGCATTTGGATAAATTCGTCTTCTTGCTTTTCTCTGGAAAATGCAATCAGGAAGAGTGAAATAAATACCCCGATCAGGGCAAATTCATTGGTGAAATTTTCTTTTGAATCTTCAAAAAAAGATCCTTTCAGGAGATCGAATTCTAGAAATGGAAAATTGAAATCAAAGTAATTGTTGGCAAAAAGAAGTATAGAAAATGGCAGAAACAGTAACCAGCCAAACTTTTGAAAGCGATACGGCAGTAAGATTTTGGAAAGCATAGTATTAGTTGGTTTAATATGATAAATAAGTAGTGTTTGCTTTACCAAATGTAAAACAAACTTTACTTTATGTAAAAATATTTTTCCAAATATTTTCAACTCATGTGTTATTTCTTCTTTGCTTGCTTCAGGATGATTTTTCATTTTGGCAGAAAGGCCTCCGATTTGTTTACCTTTAATGTTTCAAACCTATTAAAATCAATTTCTATGATTTCAAATGTAAAAATCGCCATCATAGGATGCGGTAATCTCGGGACATCTATCGCAAACGGATTGCTCATGCGAAGTGACTTTGATCCGAAAAACCTGACCCTAACCAAAAGAAATACGGCAAGCCTTGCTGAATTTGAAACCAAGGGAGTAAATGTCCACTCTGATAATGCCACCGCAGCCCAAAATGCTGACTTGGTTCTTTTGGGAGTGAAGCCTTTCAACGTGGCTAATATTCTAAAGGAAATCAAACCAGTACTTGATCCCAAAAAGCAGATGATCATTTCTCTTGCTACAGGAATTACATTGAATGAAATGTTTGAGGTAATAGATCCGGAGACCGTTGCATTTCGGGCCATGCCAAATATCGCGGCTGATATCCAGGAGTCGATTACCTGTGTATGTCACCAAAATGCGAATTCCTCTCAAGTTGATTTAATCAAGGAGTTGTTTGACGCGATCGGATTTACCATCAGCATCGATGAAAATCTGATGGAAGCAGCTACTGTACTTGGAGCATGTGGTATTGCCTATGTGCTCAGATTTATGAGGGCAATGATCCAAGGAGGAATCCAAATCGGCTTTGATTCAGTGACTGCAAGCAAAATAGTAAACCAGACGGTCAAAGGTGCTGCAGAATTGATGATCCAAAAAAACATCCATCCTGAAGCAGCAATTGACAAAGTAACGACTCCAAAAGGTTGTACGATTGTCGGGCTCAACGAAATGGAGCACCAAGGATTCAGTTCGGCAATGGTACGAGGTGTAATTGCCAGTTACGAAAAAATAGAAAAGTAAACCCTCCTATCCCTTTCCATATGAAGCCTGCTCTAAAAAAGCGGGCTTTTTTTTCGCATTCAAAAATTAGGTCAGATACCAATTTAAAACGTTTACGTAAATACGCTTAACACTAATAATTATATTTTATATGATTAAAGTACAACAAATGAAAAAAAGAATAAATTATGAATTGTTTTTCTTTTGAATATTTTCATTAGTTTTGTCTCGGGTGATAAACAACTTTTGCTATTCCTTTTTCAGCGAAGCGACTTTTAAAGGAAGGACTGTTTGGTACTTTTTCCTCCTTCCTTTTTCTTAAGAATTCTGCTCATTAAAAAAGCCTTCTGATTTCTCAGAAGGCTTTTCTATTTCTTTGGATTATCAACAAAGACCAGATCAGTCAAAAAGCTCTGCCAACTTATTTTCCAAACTTGGACCTCTAAGGTCTCGAGCTATGATTTTACCGTCAGGATCTATCATGTAGGTAGCAGGTATAGCTTCAATCTTATACAATTCTGCAGCGGCTGAATTAAAATATTTCAGATCAGAAACGTGCGTCCAGGTCAACTGATCATCAGCAATCGCCTTTACCCAGTCTTCTTTGGTACGATCAAGAGAAACTCCAAATACCTCAAAACCCTTGTCTTTGTATTGGTTGTAAAGTCTTACCACATTCGGATTCTCTTGACGGCAAGGTTTGCACCAAGCCGCCCAAAAATCGATCAAAACATACTTTCCTCTTAGATCAGAAAGCTTTACCATCTTTCCATTAGGATCTGGAAGCTCAAAATCCGGAGCAACCTGACCCACTGAAAGTGCTCTCATTTCATCCAACTGCTGCTTCATTTGCATGATAGAAGAGGTGCCAGGATAGTTGGCATTCAACTTAGCGATCAACTCATCGATAAAAGGAAAATCATTTTTGGGATTCAACAATCCAATAGCCGCCAAGGAGGCAAATGAGTCTCCCATACTGGTAATCATTTCCTTTACCTTTTCAGCTTGCTGAGATTCCAAAGTCATGGCGTCGAGTTGTATTCTCTTGATAGTCTCGGTGTCATTTTTACTCATCGCTTCATAGTATTGCTCATTCAGCTTGTTGACGGTGAGTTGATATTCTTCCATCAACTTTTCAAGCTTAAGCATCTCTTTAGAATCTTCCGAACCTTCAATTTGGAGACTTGTAGGGTCAGAAAAATTATACTTTACCTCCACATTCTCCTTAAACAAAGCAAGCTTAACCGCTCTCTGACCATACAAATTCAATTCATAGAAGGTTGGTGTGGTTACTTCCAAGTCGTATGAAAATGCCCCTTCGGAATCTATCTCTAGAGTATCCAATACTTTAGGTCTGCTGTCGGTGTATTGGGTTAACACCACCAAACCTTCCGGAGCATTCTCGATTTTTCCGGTGATTTGGACCTTGCCTTCTGAGGCAGCGTCATTTCCTCCACAGGAGAAAAAAGCCATTAAGGCTAAGCTAAATACTCCAATCATAGTGTTTTTCATAAGATTACTTTTCCAATAATTCTGTCAATAGTTTGGTAGCTACTTTTGGGTCAGCTTTTCCATGGGATTTTTTCATCACCTCACCCATAAACATACCCATCAAGCCTTTCTTTCCTGATCTATACTCAGCAACTTTTGAAGCATTCTCAGCTATTACCATTTCTACAATAGGCTTCAGTGAACCTGCATCGCTTTCCTGAATCAGATTGAGACGTTTGGCTATTTCCATTGGTGTTTCACCCGAAGCCTTCACCAATTCCGGATAGATTTTTTGGGAAGCCGCTGTGAAAGAAACTTTTCCCTCATCTATCAAAGCAATTAAGCTCGCCAAAGTTTCCGTTTTAATCGGAAAATCGCTGATATGAAGGGCATATTCATTCAAAAGCGATTTGATTGGGCCCATTACCCAGTTGGAAGCAGCCTTGTAATTGGTGGTTTTGGTGCAGAGATCCTCAAACCACCCTGCAATTTCCTTTGCCTCAGTCAAAAAGCTAGCATCATAAGATGGCAACCCATACACATCCATAAACTTGTGATACAATTCCTTTGGAAGAGATGGCATGGTCACCTTAATCGAATTAAGCCATTCCTCGGAAATCACCACAGGACTCAAATCAGGCTCAGGAAAATAGCGATAATCATTCAAGTCTTCCTTAGTCCTCATACTGGTAGAAGTCCCTGTATTTGGATCATAAGTTCGAGTTTCAGATATAATGGTCTCTCCATTTTCAAGTAATTCGACCTGACGCTCAAATTCATGATCGATAGCTCTTGCCACATTGCGGAAAGAGTTCATGTTTTTGATCTCGACCTTTTTCCCGTATTCAGTTGCACCTTTTAGCATAATGGACACATTGGCATCGCATCGTAATGATCCTTCCTCCATGTTGCCGTCACAGATATCTAAGTATTTTACTAGTTTTTTTATCTCTGCCAAAAAAGCGTAAGCCTCCTCGGAGGTTCTCATATCAGGCTCTGACACAATCTCTACCAAAGGAGTACCCGCTCGGTTGAAATCAACCAAGGTATCAGTCTCCCCAGCAAGGTGAATGGATTTACCGGCATCTTCTTCCATATGAACTCGATTGAGCCTGATTTCCTTTTCAGTACCATCAGCCAAAATAATTGGAACGATGCCTCCTACACAGATCGGCCCTTTGTCTTGGGTAATCTGGTATCCTTTGGGAAGATCTGGATAGAAATAATTTTTTCGGGAAAAAATGTTGTATCGAGTGATCTCTGAATTACAGGCTAATCCCATTTTCACAGCATACTCAATAACTTTTTTATTCAGTTTGGGAAGCGTGCCTGGATGCCCGAGGGTGATTACAGATACCTGCCGATTGGGCAGGTTTCCATATTGGGTCGAATCGGCAGCAAAAATCTTACTCTCAGTCAATAGCTGAGCATGGACCTCCAGCCCAACCACTAACTGATATTTATTCTTTGTTTCTTCGCTAAGCATTACGTGGATCTTCAGCGATTATAAAAACATTTCTTTTGCCTTAGCGACTACTTTTTCCAAACCTGCCAAATCCTTTCCACCTGCGGTCGCAAAGAAAGGCTGACCTCCTCCTCCACCTTGGATTTCTTTAGCCAAGTCTCTTACGAGTTGACCTGCATTCCAGCCTTTTGATGCAACCAAACCATCTTCCAAAATGACTGCAATCTGTGGTTTGTCCTCGATCTTAGCGGCCAAAATGATCAACGCATTTGCAACTTCATTTTTCAACTCATAAGCCAATTTCTTCAAGGAATCCGCATTAGGCAATTCGACTTGAGCAATCAGAATATTTGCACCTTCTTTGGCCACAAACTGGCCCAAAAGCTGGGTTTTCACCCCTGCTGATTTTTCCAGATGCAAGCCCTCAATTTCTTTCTTGAGTTCGTTTCGTTCTTGAATGAGCGATTCAACTGCTTTTTTCAAGTCTTTAGGGTTTTTCAGCAGATCCTGCAATTCCTTGATCAGCATCTCTTGCTCTCTCAAATAGGCTTCGGCAGCTTTGGAAGTAATCGCTTCAATTCTTCTTACCCCAGAGGAAATCGAACCTTCTGAGGAAATCTTAAATAAGCCGATTTGGCCAGTGGAAGGCACGTGTGTACCGCCACAAAGCTCTACAGAAAAGTTTCTATCAAAGGTGATAACACGCACAAAGTCCCCGTACTTCTCACCAAAAAGGGCAGTTGCCCCCATTTTCTTCGCTTCTTCGATCGGCACATTTCGCTGTTCCACCAACGCGATATTTTCACGCACCTTGGCATTCACGATCTCCTCAACCTTCACGATTTCTTCATCGGTCATTTTTCCGAAGTGAGAAAAGTCAAATCGAAGCAAATTTTCATTGACCAACGAACCTCGCTGCTGGATATGATCTCCAAGTACAGCCTTCAATGCAGACTGTAACAAGTGGGTCGCAGTATGATTGTTCATCGTCAGCTGACGCTTCTCGATATCGACCTCAGCAGAAAAACGCAATTCTGGTTGCTCTGGAAGTTTTTCTACAAAATGCACAATCAGGTCATTTTCCTTTTTGGTGTCGATCACACGAATCCTTTCAGCATCGGAAATCAACCAACCCGTATCCCCTACCTGTCCTCCACTTTCTGCATAAAATGGGGTCTTATCCAAAACCAACTGGTATCGATCGCCTTTCTTGTCGGTAATGGTGCGGTGCTTGATGATGTGGGAATAAGCTTCGGTAAAATCATATCCGATAAATTCCACTCCGGTATCTTCTGAGACAAAAACCCAGTCTCCAGTCTCTTGCTCAGAAGCTGCTCTTGATCTGGTTTTCTGCTTTTCCATTTCCTCCCCAAAGCCTTTTTCGTCTACCGAAAAGCCATTTTCTCTCGCAATCAAGGAGGTAAGGTCTAATGGAAATCCATACGTATCGTAAAGTTCAAATGCCGTTTTTCCTGCAATTACCTTCTCACCTTTGGCATTGAGCTCGGCTTTGATGGATTCAAGCATTTTCAATCCGTTATCCAATGTTCTCAAGAAGGATGCTTCTTCTTCTTGGATTACTCTGGCAATGAATTCCTGCTGTGCTCTAACTTCAGGGAACACATCTCCAAAATATTCAGCAATTAGCGGCGTCAATTCAAACAAAAATGGCTGATGGAATCCCAAGAAGGTGTATCCATAGCGAACTGCTCTTCTCAGAATTCGTCGAATGACATAACCAGCTTTGTTATTAGATGGAATTTGTCCATCTGCAATGGTGAAGGAAATGGCGCGGATATGATCCACAATCACTCGAAATGCAATATCTGTTGGCTCGTCTTGGCCATAAGCCTTGCCTGATTTTACTTCGAGTGCTTTGATAAATGGACCGAATAAATCCGTGTCATAGTTGGAAGACTTAAACTGAATGGCTCTCACCAATCGCTCAAAGCCCATTCCGGTATCCACATGCTTGGCTGGAAGTTCTTTCAAGCTTCCATCAGCAAGTCGGTTAAACTGCATGAACACCAAGTTCCAAATTTCGATCACCTGAGGATGGTCGTTATTGACCAAATCACGGCCCGGAGTAGCTGCTCTTTCAGCTTCTGATCTCAAGTCGACGTGAATCTCCGAACAAGGTCCGCAAGGTCCTGTGTCGCCCATCTCCCAAAAGTTATCCTTCTTGGAACCCATGATGATTCTATCCTCGGCTACAATCCCTTTCCATAGGTCATAAGCCTCTTGATCTTTTTTGAGCCTATCTCCTTCATCTCCCTGAAAAACAGAAACATAA
>CALRRX020000060.1:0-10214 GCA_943370675.1 Reyranella massiliensis 521
AGGTTATTGGGATTGGCTTCGGTGCCTGGAAGTTCGATCCAAAATTTACTTCCTTCGTTTAGTTTGCTTTCTACCCCCACTTTTCCTCGCATCAGTTGAGCGAGTTTTTCAACCACAGATAGTCCGAGACCAGTTCCTTCGGTAGCATATTGATCTCCTCCGATTCTTTCAAATGGTTTGAAAAGTTTCGTGATATTTTCTTCTGAAATACCTACCCCGTTGTCTACGACAAAGATCCGGACGTATTTTTTTCCATCCAATTCCTGGCTGGCCTCGGCCGAAACCCAGACCGATCCTCCCTTTTTGTTGTATTTGATGGCATTGTTGAGCAGGTTGATCAGGATTTGTTTCAATCGCTGAAGGTCTGCCATCACGAAGATTTTACGATCGCAATCTGTAGGCAGATGGACACTGACTGATTTTTCTGCGGCAAAAGGCATCACAGAATCTGCGATTTCCTGCATCACTCCAATCAATTCAATAGGTTCGAGGGATACTGAAACTTTTCCAGCCTCGATTTTTGCAATATCCAACACCTCATTAATCAGCTGTAGGAGATGGTTTCCGCTCTTGAGAATGTACTGAAGATTCTTATGCTGATTTTCAGTCAGCTCGGTGAATTCCAATAATTGGGCAAAGCCTAAAATGGAGTTCATCGGTGTCCTGAGCTCGTGACTCATTCTGGAGAGAAATTCACTCTTGGCCTGGTTGGCGGTGTCAGCTTCGTTTCTTGCGAGTTCGAGTTCGAGGTTTGAGTTTTCAAGTTCTTTGGTTCGTTCTTGAATACGTTCCTCGAGGTTTTGATTGAGTTGGATAATTTCTTCCTCGTAATGCTTGCGCTCGGTAATGTCTTGCTTGACGGCAAGGTAATTTTTGACATTCCCATTTTCATCTAGAATGGGATTGATCGATATGTTTTCCCAGAAAATCTCTCCTGATTTTCGCCTGTTTCTCCATTCGGTTTGAAAGTTTTTTCCTGAAGTGATGGTTTGCCAAAGGTGATTGTACACTTCTCTGTCGGTAAGACCGGATTTGATCATTCCAATGGGTTTCATATACAGTTCCTCGTGACTGTAACCGGTCATGGTCAGGAAGGCCGGGCTCATGTATTCCAGTTTGCCGGCAAGATCGGTGATGATAATCGCAACAGGACTTTGCTCAATGGCGAGGGTTAGCTTTTTAATTTCACTTTCGTTCTTCTTTCGCTCAGTGATTTCTCTGACGAATCTCAGCACTTTAGTCTCCGTCATCGGTACGATTCTCGATTCGAAGAATCTCCCTTCGTATCCGATCATGCCCTCATATTCG
Organism: Reyranella massiliensis 521; assembly: GCA_943370675.1. GTDB lineage: Bacteria > Bacteroidota > Bacteroidia > Cytophagales > Cyclobacteriaceae > Algoriphagus. The sequence goes on from CALRRX020000060.1 coordinate 1,309, forward strand.
TAAGTACACATTTTTTTATTCTTAAGTGCTTTACGAATTTGTTCAAGATGAATATTTGAATGATACTCAGGGAAGAAGTCATTCAAATTCTTACCAACTAAAAAGCTGAAGTCGCCGATGTTGTTTTCTAATTTGGAACTGAAATACTCCAGGTAGTTGCCGTCACTATCCATGATGTAAAGCAAATCCGGGATGGCATCAATGATGGCCTTGAATCGGATGTTTTGCTCTTTTACCTGTTCTTCAATAAATTTTTCGTGCGTGATGTCTATGACGGTTGCTGCATTGAACAGAGGCTTGCCCTCTTCGTCATGGAATAGCTTGGCTGTGACGAGTCCCGGGAATGTACTGCCGTCTTTCCGCTTTCTACCAAATTCTTTAAGGCTATATTCTTTGTATTTGAAGTATTCGGGATAGACATGCTCCAAATAATCATCGAGCTGCTCGGGGGTATGAAGATCAGATATCGGCATCCCGATCATTTCTTCGACCTGATACCCGTGCATTTTTGCAAATGCCTCATTGCAATAGGAGATTTTCCTGGTGCCGTATTCGGTGATAACAGTGCCGTAAGAAGCTTTGTCGGAGATAATTCGGAATTTCCGGAGTTCCTCTTGTGCTGTCCTTCTGGCGGTGACATCATTATCTGCTCCCCGATATCCAATTACTTTTCCCTCTTTATTTCGGATGGCGGCTCCATAACTAGTCAGCCAAACGACCTCGCCATCTTTTCTAACAATTGGCTTCTCCCAGTCAAAGAGATCTATACCTTCTCTAAGGTATTCTAAGCCCTCTACCATTAATGTCTCCCGCTGGTTTTCAGGGAAAAATTCCCAGAAGTATTTTTTGCCTACTACCTCTTCCGGATCATATCCTGTTACTCTTTTTGCCACAGGGCTGACATAGGTGTAAAGACCATTTTCGTCTAACTCCCAAATGACAGATCCTGTGTGCTCTGAAATTTGTCTAAATCGCTCCTCACTGTTGATTAGAGCGATTTCAGTAGCTCGTTTTTCGGTAATGTTTTTCCAAGAGGTGAAAATGACCTCTTCTCCATTGAAAATGATTTTTGAAAGGGTAATCTCAGCAAGAAACTCCGTTCCATCTTTCTGAAGGTGTACCCATTCAAAATGCGCATGGCCATCTTTATCGGTCTTATTGAGCATCTCCAAGGCATACTCTGAAGAGAGTCTGCCATTGGGCTGTTTTTCGGGCGAGATGTCTGCAGGAGTCAACCCTACCACTTCTGATTTTTGCCTTCCAAGTAGGTTGATCACCGAGTTATTGCAATCGATGAATTTGCCATCCTTGATGATCAGGTAGCCATCAGGGGATTCCTCAAAAAGCACGCGGTATTTCTCTTCGCTGTCTTTTAGTTTTTGCTCAGTTTCCTTTCGGTCCGTGATGTCGATGCCTACACACTGCATTTCATACGGTACGCCGGAGGAATCAGTCAGACAGACAAAGTCCCAAAGCGTAGTCATGATCTTTCCCGAACGAGTAGGTTTGTCGAGTTCGACTTGGACAATTTTACCTGGCTCTTGGATACACTTTCCTACAACCTCTTTCGCTTTATCTTGGTCATATTCACATATAGAGGTGAGAGAATCTGATTCGGCAAGGCCTTTTGTAGGATAGATGTAGCCAAAATCTTCCTCAAACTTTTTGTTCCAGAAGGTATGTCTGCCGTTTAGATCCGTACGGATGACGTAGTTCGTTTGGGATTCAAGCAGGCTTCGAAGTCGGTTTTCACTCTCAACCAGTTGGTCTTCCGCTTTCTTCCGATCAGAAATATTGATCCCCATGCATTGGATTTCTGAGGGTGTTCCCCGTTCATCCAGCAGTGCCACAAATTCCCAAAGCGTAGTAATGATGCTACCGTCTCTGCTCGGTTTGTCAAGCTCAACGGGGAAGATTTCGCCAGGAAATTCGATACACTTCTGTACCACTTCAAAGGTTTTACCGTGGTGGTAGTCACAGATGGATTGGAGTGCATTGCCATGATCCAGTCCATCGGTCCCGTACAGCCAGCCAAATTCTTCTTCGAATTTCTCGTTCCAGTAGGTATGATTTCCCAGAAGGTCAGTTCTTAAGACATAGCTCGTCTGAGAATTAAGCAGGTTTTTGAGTTGTCTCTCATTTCTCTGGGATTCCGAAAGGTTCTTCCTTGACTCAAAATGCTGCCCAAGTACATTTGCAATCGTCTGGATCAGGGTATACTCTTCCTCCAAAAACTTTTTGTTTTCAGGAATAAATACTTCCAGTTTCCCTGCCTCATTACCGTTGATGAAGATTTTTTCACGGATCAGTTGGGTACTCTCGGTGAACGGGGAGGAGATAAACTCTTTGTCTTCGAAGCAGATTCTGGCCGAGGTTTCAGAGGGTTCAAAAAAGCCACCTGGGATGATATCAACTACTTTTTTTAGAATTTCTCTTTCTTTAAGCCCACCCTCGATCGTAAGACGGGTGACCTCATAGATGGTGTTGAATTCTTTTACCCGCTCTTTGAGTTGGCGCTCACTGATAAGACGATGGGATACGTTGGCTAAAATCCCGGTAAAAATTTTAAGCAGGTTAAATTCATTATCCGAATAGTGATGCTTCTTTTTGACTGAATCCAAACCGACGAAACCGATGCACTCCTGTTGATTCATGATCGGCATGGCCAATATGCTTTTGATCCCCTGAGGTTCGAGGATTTGTCTGCTGGTTTCCTCGACGCCTAGGGCCATCACGTCCTCGATGTACATCATTTCTCCCTTCAGGTGTTTTGAAGTCCATTCTTCGAGGCCTTCGAGGGAGGTGTCTTGTAGGTGCTCGATCTGTGGCTCGATGCCAGGTGCGCACCACTCATAAGTGTTTTTTGTGGTGTGTTTTTCCCAATCGTATTCAAAAATGTACATTCGATCAGCATCCACAAACTCTCCAAGTTTCTTAATGGAAAGCTGTATGGTTTCGTGGAGTTCATCTTCCGAAATATTGATGTACGTGGTGGAGGTATGCACCATGAGCTCAAGTAACTCAGATTGAGATTTGAGCTTCTGTTCTGCTTCTACCTGCTCTGTGATGTCTGTGAATGTAGCAAAGACTTGGTGGGGATGTTTCTCTCCAGGTTTGAATTCAGGAACCGCATTAAGGGAAATCCACTTGTATTTTTTTAAGGATGGGTTGAAAAGACCCATGATTTCATTCATCACCGGTTTCCCAGTCCTCAATGCCACTAGGGTAGGGTGTTCTTCTATGGGGTAAACTGAGCCGTCAGGGTAGATGATATGGTGATCAGGTTCTAAGGGTTGGTACCCCTGAATCTGCTCCAGAGTCACTCCCATGATTTTTTCTGCAGCTTGATTCATCAGAATCGGCATCCCGATTGCGTCTTCATAAATCACACCCTCGGGCATGGTGTTGAAGAGAATATCAAAGGAAACCTCTGCTTTTTTCGGGGTAAGTTTTACAGAGAAGCCTCCCTTGATCTTTTGAAAGTGATGAATCAGCTGTTCGGATGTTTCTTTTTCCAACTCGATTTTAGAAGGATCTGAAAGGAAATCTTCCCATTTCGGTCCGCTCAGTTCGGGGAAAACATCGATGTAGTTTTGGCTTTGGTCTAATTTTTTCTCCTTAAAAATTGCTTCCGCTGCATGGTTCTTGCCAATGATTTTAAGCGCTGAGTCCAGAAAAAGAATGGCCTCTTGAAGCTGATTAAATGCAGAAGTAAGGAGTTGGAAATTCTCTTCGCTTGGTTTTTGAAAAGGCATACCAGGTATCTTATTTAGATGCTTTTGACTTAAAGCAAAAGTAAACTTACCATCCGTCTAAATCGACTGTAGAAAGGACTTGGGTGCTAGATCTACTACAATTCTATTGATTTGGCGAATTCAGATTAATAGTACTAAAAAACAACGGTAAATAGTACATGAACAGGATTTAATTAGGGGTCCAAATACTTTTTTGTAATGAAAAGGATAAAAAAATATATGAATTGTATTTCTGTGTTTTTTAAGGATGATGATCAATAGATAATAATTAGGCGAAAAAATTAGCCCCCGATTCTTTGTAAAATCGGGGGCTCTAATCTTTAATCCACCAACCAAAGGTAGTCCTCGTAGCCGGCCTCTTTCATTTTTGATTTGGGTATGAATTTCATGGCTGCCGAGTTCATGCAATACCTCAAGCTTGTCGGTTCGGGTCCGTCATAGAACACGTGTCCAACATGGCTTTTGCCATACTTGCTTCGGACTTCTACGCGAGTCATGCCCAGGGTTCTGTCGATTGGCTTTTCCAAGGCACGAGCGTCAATCGGCTTTACAAAGCTTGGCCATCCGGAGCCTGATTCGTATTTATCTTTTGAGCTAAAAAGTGGCGCTCCAGAAACGATGCATACATAGAGACCTGATTCCTTGTTTCCATTGTACTCGTTATTGTAAGCATATTCGGTCGCGTCCTCCATCGTCACCTCGTATTGTAACGGAGTGAGGGATTTTTTCAGTTCAGCTTTGGATTTGGCAGGATAGGTGCCTTCGTTGATGTCTGGCCAGTTGGTCTTGATGCATTCTTGACGGCCGCTTCCGATTTTATAGGCCATGTATTCTTCGGGAGACTTTTTATAGTAATCCTGGTGGTATTCTTCAGCGGGGTAGAAGTTGCTGTACTTGATCACCGGAGTGGCGATAGGCTTGGAGAATTTACCCGATTTGTCCAGTCTGGATTTGCTTTCTTCTGCTACTTTTCGCTGCTGATCGTTGTGGAAAAAGATTGCTGATTCGTACTGAGTGCCTCGGTCGAAGAACGATCCACCCACATCGGTTGGGTCAAAGGTTTGCCAAAAGATATCCACCAGTTCTGAATAGGAGATCACTTCAGGGTCGTAGGTGATTTGGACTGCCTCACGGTGCCCTGTTCTACCAGAAGACACTTCCGAGTAGGTTGGATTTTTTTCCTTTCCACCCGAATAGCCGGATACCACGTCGATCACCCCATCTAGCCCTTCAAAAGGTGCTTCTACACACCAAAAACACCCGCCTGCAAAGGTGGCCAGCTCGGTTTTGGCTGAAAAGACTACTGGCTGAGGTTCTTCAGCGGTAGTTTCTGTGGTGCCTGATTTCTCAGCAGGACCAGAAGAACAGGCCATCAATAGGCCTAAAAACAAACTCAACATAGTAAATGGATGATTTATAGATTTGGTCATGGTTGTCAATTCGTACTTTAAGCTAAAAGGCAATTTTTGATAGGAATTTAACAAGGCTACTTGGACTTGTGTTTAGACCAAAATCTTAAATTCCTTTAAATCTCACCCATAGAATTACGAGGAAGGTGAAATCTTGGATCAATCCTCACAAAAAGAAAATTTCAAAGGCTAGAAAACAATCAGTAAGCCTTGCCCATCTGACTCCTGCCAAAAACAAACCCATGTAAAACTGAATTAGATACTTGCCTGATTTTTATATCTTTTGAAACCTAAATTACCTCATCGCTCTAACTATGATATCAAGAATCTCTTTGCTAAGTCTCATGATCTTGGCAGTCTTCGGTTGCAAGCAAAAAGACGTCGATCCTTTTGCTACCATACAGCCTGAAGAAAGCCGATTTACCAAAGTGACCCTAGTCGAAAAGCTCAACGAGCCCATGGAACTAGAGGTGTTGGACAATTTTGATGTCCTGTTTATCGAGCGGGGAGGAAAAGTGAGGAAGTTTGTAGCAGAGACTGGTGAAGTGGAGGAAATTGGCGCTCTCGATGTCTATGCGCAAAATGAGGATGGACTTTTGGGTTTGGCCAAAGATCCAAAGTTTGAGGAGAATCAATGGATTTACCTCTATTATGCTCCAACCGGACCTGACTCTATCAATAGGCTATCCAGATTTACGCTGACCGATGGCCTGCTAGACAAGGCTTCGGAGAAAATTATGCTCGAAGTGCCCGTTTTTCGGGGTTGCTGTCATTCTGGAGGTTCTTTAGAGTTTGATTCCAAAGGCAATCTTTTTCTAAGTCTCGGAGACGATACCACCCCATTTGAGTCGGATAGCTACAATCCGATCGATGAGCGTGCAGGTCGTCCTGGCAATGTCGATGCCCAAAAAACTTCGGGCAACACCAATGACCTGAGAGGATCTATCATTCGAATCACCCCTCAAACTGACGGAACCTATACCATTCCCGAGGGTAACCTCTTTCCTCCGGGTACCCCAAATACTCGTCCGGAAATCTATGTGAAAGGCAACCGAAACCCCTTTCGGATCGGAGTCGATCAGCGCAATGGCAATTTGTTTTGGGGAGAAGTGGGTCCGGATGCATCCAAAGACAGTTTGAAAAGAGGTCCCAAAGGACATGATGAGTTTAACTTGGCGACTAAGCCAGGTTTTTTTGGCTGGCCATACTTTGTCGGTAATAACAAACCTTACTGGAAGTATGACTTCGAAAAACAGGAAAGTCTTTTCGAGTTTGATCCGAAAGCGCCCAAAAATACCTCTCCTAATTCCACTGGAATCGAAACTTTACCTCCTGCTACTCCAGCTTTGATTTGGTACCCGTATGATGATTCGGCCGAATTTCCGATGCTAGGTACCGGAGGGCGAAATGCCATGGCAGGTCCAGTCTACTATCGCGCAGATTATGAAAAGTCTGATGTCCGGTTTCCGGGCTATTACGATGGCAAGGTGTTTTTCTACGACTGGATGAGAAATTGGATCTTTACTGTGAAGCTGACTGAAGATTACCAATACGATACTATGGAGCGATTTATGCCTTCCACAGTGTTTGACAAGCCGGTGGACATGCAGTTTGCCAAGGATGGCTCGCTTTACATTTTGGAATATGGTACCTATTGGAGTTCGCAAAATGATGACTCGGGCATCTATCGGATCGAGTTTGCTTCTGGCAACAGAAAGCCCAAAGCCAGTGCCTCGGCAGACCGAATGAATGGTGCAGTTCCGCTGCAGGTTACCTTTTCTTCTGAAGGAACCCAAGATGCTGATGAGGGAGATCAGTTGACTTTGGACTGGGATTTTGGCAATGGTCAAACTTCCAAGGAGGCCAATCCAATCATGAATTTTGACAAGCCGGGTGTCTACCGAGTCAAACTCAAAGTGACCGATCTCCAAGGAGCTTTTTCTGAAACGTTTATCGAAATCAAGGCTGGTAACGAAGCTCCTCAAGTCCAACTGGATTGGAAAGGAAACCGGAGTTTTTACTTCGGAGCAGAGCAAATCCCGTATTCCCTGAAAGTAACAGATCGTGAAGACGGCGTGCCTGCAGATTCCAAAATCGGATTTACGATCGATTACCTCTCCGGCGGATTTGACCTGATTCAGGCAGGACATCAGCAGGAAAAACCCATTTTGCCTGGAGAAAATTACATCACTCAAGCAGGCTGTAAGGCGTGTCATGCCGTGGAAAAGGCCTCTGTTGGCCCAACCTACACCGCTGTCTCCCAAAAGTACCTCAATCAACCCGATGCCAAATCCTATCTGGTCAATAAGATCATTAAGGGCGGGGGAGGCGTATGGGGCGAGCGCGTCATGCCGGGACATTCACACCTGGAGCTTAGCCAAGTCGAAAGCATGGTGGATTACATCCTGTCTTTGGCTAATCCAGCGGCAGTGCCGCGTTCTATTCCACTCACAGGAACTTTCCAGATTGATCAAACCGAAAATCCGGAGGGCTATTACCTGATTCAGGCCAACTATGAGGATCAAGGTGCCTCAGGAATCGAACCGCTGAAAACCCAGCTACGAATGATCCTGAGAAACAGCTTGGTGGCAGCCGTCTCAGCCAATGCCTTTGAGGGCGTGGCCAAAGCCAACGGAGCAAATTCGCAATGGGTGAAATTTACCGCAGCCCAGTCTTGGATTAGATTTGATCAACTTGATCTGAGCGGAATAAGGCAGCTGGAGATTGCCCTTTCTCCAGGAAATACTTCCGGCAAACTCGAAATCAGAACAGGAAGTGCCGAGGGTACCTTGATTGGAGAAACAAAAGTCCTTTCCAAAGCCGACCGTCCCGCCAATCTGGAAGGACAATTCTTCCCGGTAAACCTTAACCTAAGCTCAACCGAGGGAATACAGGATGTCTATCTCGTCTTTGTGCCAGACAAGGAAGTATCTATCTGGAATACCTTCAATGTGAGTACGATCAGGTTTAAGAGATAGAAAAGAGAAAGCCCGATTCAGTCAAGATTCGGGCTTTTTTAATGTTTAGAGAAATTTTTAAAGTGAAAATTAAGGAACCCTGCAATTAGATTTAATAAAGCTCAGAAGAACAAGTAAAGGCCATGTTTTGGATATCTTCGGTCCTCGGTCCTCGGTTATCCAGCCCAAAATCTGAGGAAATTCGTCACGTTGAAGAAGAATAAATAATCTGATTTTGGAACATCAATACAACATGATCCCTGCCTGAAGGGTGAGCATTCCGGTTTCGGTCTTGCCGTTTTTGTAGGTAATGAAACCTTCCGAGTCCACGGCGATGCTTCCTTTCCTGACATAGGTTAGCCGATCGCCATAGGCATAGTTGAGCTTGAGGTAGAAGCTATTACCTACATTAATGCCCCCTTTATCCAGTTTTCGGGTAAAAAATCCCACACCTAATCCATAGCCCAATCCCTCATAATTGGTGGAAAGGAGGCTTTCGAGGTATTCTTGGTCCAGAAGCGTATCGACGATCGTGTTGTCAATTCGAGTTTTGGTATTTAGCAGCTTCATGCCCACAAAACCATCCACAAAGGGGATTATTCCCTGATCTTTTTGGGAAAGGACTGCACGGATTACCGGGCCGAGGGTGATGTAGTTGTAGCTAGTTTTGAGTTGGGGGAGAAAAGTACTCTCGGGTGTTTTTTCAGTCCCCAAGTGAAGGTAATTGACCTCAAGGCCGATCATCACAGGTGAAAATGCGCTTTCCTTTTTGGGATTGAACAGCA
>CALRRX020000061.1:0-10204 GCA_943370675.1 Reyranella massiliensis 521
CCTTTTCATTCCCATTTTGGTAAACAATGAGTTTTGGGGATTTATAGGCTTTGACAATTGTACCCGTGAAGAGCTTTTTGCTCCCGAGCAAGTGAGTGCCCTCCATGCATTTGCTACGACACTGGGGAATTTGATTTTTGCCAAAAGAAGCTACAAGAAAGCCTTAAAAAATGAGCGAAAGTACCGACAGATCATTTCCAATATTCAGGATATCGTATTTAAGCTTAATGAAAATCTCGAGATCACTTACCTAAATGGGGCCTGGACTAAGATGACTGATCGTGACATTCACGATTGTGTAGGACATCCTTTGGCTAATTTTCTGGAGACAGAAGGTGCTGAAAAGCTGAAGAGTAAAATTGGGAAACTAGAATCCATGGGTGAAAAGAGCTGCTCTGTGAGGACGGCCTTTATCAAGCCTGATGGATCACTGTATTACATCAGAATCAATGTCAAAAGAACTCAGCGAAATGTGAAATCGGAGTATTTTGGCACCATCAATGATATCCACCAGGGACAACTCAACTTTAATCTGCTTAAAGAAAGTGAATCCAAGTTTAAGTCCCTGTTTGAGACAGTGGAGGATGTCCTCTACACTTTGGATCCGGAGACTGGACGTCTGCTTATCATTTCAGATAAAATCGAGCGCTTTGGATTCAAAAAAGAACAGTTTTTAGAGGATTCTGATTTTTGGCCAAGGCAAATTCTGGAAGAGGATCGAGTGGCTGTCAAAAAAGCCTATGATGAATTTGTAGAACAGAGGCTCCCTTATTTTGAAATGGAGTATCGGGTAAAAACACCTTCTGGTGAAATCATTTGGATTTTTGACCGATCGGGTATTGAGTACGACTCCAATAAAAATGCCATCCGAATCCATGGACGGATGTCGGATATCACGGAGCAGAAAAACAAGGAAATCCAACTCGAGCAGACAGAGAATCGATTCAGAATCATCACAGAAAATCTCCCATTTCCTTTTATTCTCAGTGTAGAAGAGGATTTTAAGCTTATTTATTACAATGTTTCTTTTCACGAAAACTTCCAAGTAAGAAGTGGAGAGCGTGCAGCATTTGGGAATACTTGGATTGAGCAGTTGGTGCCGGAAGAATATCAGGAGGGCTTTGAGAAGTTTTTGAGATCCAATTCCAATTTTTCCAACCATGAGATTCTCCTGCATACCAAGGAAGGACTTCAATGGTACAGCATCAGCAGTCAATCCATTCCTTACAAAATGGGAACTGCCAGGGCCATCGTGTTTTACAACATCAACAAGCGAAAGCTCAGTGAGCTGGAATTGATCCGAATGAATGACGTGATCCAAGCGATCAATCAGACTCAGATCGATTTCTCCATGGATGACGAAATCCAAGATACCTTCTACATGCTGTTGGAGAGTTTGATCGGATTTACGGATAGCTCTTTTGGCTTTTTGGGAGAAGTGCTCTATGATGAAAAAGGGGATCCTTACCTAAAGTCCAATGCGATCAGCAATATTGCTTGGAATGAGGAGGTAGAAGCTTATTATCAGCGGAATTTTAAAGTAGGAATGGAGTTTAGAAATCTCGATTCCCTATTCGGATGGGTGATGGTAAACAAAGAAACCATGATCTCCAATGATGTAGAAAATGACCTTAGAAGAAGTCCGCATGCCACTCCGGCAGGTCATCCTCCTCTCCTCCGATTTTTGGGTATTCCTATTTTTAAAGGGGACCGATTTGTGGGGATGGTCGGCTTGGCAAACAAAGAAAAGCCTTATACCCAAGAAGATGTAGATTTCTTGAAGCCTTTCCTGTCCAGCTATGCCAACCTGATCGCATCACTCAATGTGAACAGGGAAAAACGTAAAGCTGAACTACTTCAGAAAGAGTCGGAAAGTCTTTACCGTTTGCTCTCTGAGAATATCGACGACATTGTTACGCTTCATGATCTGGGGATGAAGACCATTTACGCTTCTCCTTCTCTTGAAAAAGTAACAGGATTCAAGGCTCAGGACTTTATTGGAAAAGACATTTTTGAGTTTTTCAATTTTGAGCCAAACGATGAATCCGATTTTACCAAATTTCCGCGTTTCGTTATACCAATCAGACACGGAGTAAATGGACGGGAAATCAAGCTGGAAATGCTCTGGAAGCCTATCTACACCGAAAATGGAGAGCTTTCCTCTTTCTTGGCGGCATCTAGAGATGTGACAGATCGAGAATTGGTTTTGGCAGAATTGAAGCGAACGCTCGAAAAGGAGATCGAACTCAATCAGCTCAAGTCCAAGTTTATCACCATGACTTCTCATGAGTTAAGGACTCCTTTGGCTACCATTCAGAGTTCGGCTGACTTGATGGAAATCATCACCGAGGCAGTGCATGAACCAAAGGCTCACGAAGGTCTAGTCAAGCAAATCCGGAAGATCCATGTGCAGCTCAGCCGCTTGACTCAGATTATTTCGGATGTGGTACTATTTGAAAGAAACAATGAAGGCAAATTGGAATTCAATCAGACGGAGATAGACCTTAAGGCCGTGATCATCCAGTTGGTTTACAATCAGTTTGCCTTGAGTGAAAATGAAACTAAAGTCGGACTCGACTTGGGTGAAAATCCAATTATGATCCACTCAGATCCTAATTTGCTGTTTCATGTGATCAGAAATCTAATCGAAAATGCACTCAAGTACACGCCTGAAGGAAAACCAAAGCCAATTTTGAAAATCACTCCGGAGAAGAACTATGTTCAAATCTTGATGGTAGATCATGGAATAGGAATACCAAAAGAAGAATTCAAGTTTGTTTTCGATACCTTCTTCAGAGCATCTAATGTGAAAAACATCAAAGGCACAGGATTAGGATTGAGCATCGTTCATGATTTGGTGAAAAAACTTGGAGGCAAGCTCACCTTTACCAGTGAGGAAAATAAAGGATCAGTATTTACAGTAACCTTACCTTATGAAAGAAACTATCTTATTGATTGAGGACGAGATAGAGCTCCAACAGAATCTGAAGGAGATCCTCGAGTACAATGGATTTGCTTTGCTTACCGCCGACAATGGCCTGGAAGGGCTGAAAAAGCTGGATTCCAATGCCGTAGATCTGATTATCTGCGACATCATGATGCCAGTGATGGATGGCTATCAATGCATCAAAGAAGTAAAAAGCATAGACCGACTTCGCGATATTCCATTTATTTTTCTGAGTGCCAAAGCCAGTAAACAAGATCGTGAAAACGGTCTAGCCCAAGGTGCGGATGATTACTTGACCAAGCCGATTTCAGCTAGAATGTTACTGAATTCGGTTTTTGCGGCACTTTCAGACAAAAAGCTAAAAATTCAAAATGCACCTCAAGTAATTTCTTCTGAGGAATCATCCGAAGGGTCGACTTCCTCCAAAGAGTCTAAAAAGGGATCCGGATCTCTCGTTCAGGTTTTGGAAAAGAAAAAAATGGCAGTGGAAGCTCAGGATTGGAGTGAACTCAGCATCCACCTTCATCATGCCATGTCGATAGCCCACCGGATGAAGGAGAGTTACCATAAATTGTATCTGTTTAATCAACTCGGACTGGCTAATTTCAATCCGACCTCTTTGTCATTGGGAGAATTTATTGTGGATAAAATCAATGAGCTTGGGCCGGAAAAGTTTTTGTACAGAACCCGAATCGCTCCCAATGTGTCCTTTGATAGGGAGATGCTTGAATTTCTTTTAAATGAAGTCTTGGACAATGCACTCAGTTTTTCCACTCCCAAGTCCGAGATCGAAATTGAATATTTCGGCAGTGAGCTGATGATCAAAAACAGGCAAAGCATTCACCTGCCGGGAAGCCAAATTTCCATCACGCCTTTTTCCAGAGTTGAGAAAGACGGCTCATTCGAGAGGCTGGGTTTGGGACTTTTCTTAGTAGATGCCTATTGCCGAAAAAATGGAGCTAAGCTCTTGCTGGAAGTCAATGAAGTCGGTGAGTTTGTAGTAAAAGTGAGTTTCAGGAATACCTAAATAAAAGCCTCCCCAAAACTCAGGGAGGCTTTCGTGTTAATCAGGCTTGTTCGTTTTAATTTTTCAGAAAAATCAAATCGGCTACGATCCGCTTGGGGGCATCTTTTTCCAGTACCATTGTAAGGCCAATCCACAGTCCGTCAGCACCACCTTCGATAGCTGTAAACGTGTTGTCAAGCGTCAGGTAGTTTTGCCCCAAAACTTCCCATTCTTTTCCTTTTAGCCTATAAAGTCGTTTGTCTGACCTTGCGATCATATAGACATTGCTTCCTGTAAAGGCAATTTCTTTATAATCTCTGGTCACACCATCGCTAGCAGGTAGGGTGGAGGGCAAAGCTACTCCCTCAGCCACAGTCTCAATGGACGACCCTGCGTATTTGTAGATGTCTATGATATTACGATTGTTCCATCTGCGGATCACGATGTAAGGTTGCTCCAAATTGTTTGGGTTTTTGTAAAGGACAGGCATGTGTTTTTTCTCCATAGAGAGGGTTTCTCCCACTTGTCCAATAGCCTTTGATGTGATAGCACTGAAATTGGACCCATCGAAAGAAACACAATGGAGTTTCCCATTGGTCGTATTTACTGCATCGTAACTTACCCATGTCCAAAATGCCTTGTTTGGATTTCCGGCTTTTGAAGCATCATTGGTAAAGTTTATCCCTACATTTTTGAAGGTAGGCAGATCAGTAAATTCCCATTTGTCAGCAACCGGTGGCACACCGGGTACAAAGGTGTAAAGGCTCGGAAATCCGGTATTGGAATTCAAACCCATGCTAAATACATAGCTTTTACCTTTCAGATTGAGCAAATAACCTTGATCCGTCGTGTTCATGGGGGTTTGCTGAATTTTCTGGGTACTGAGATTATGCATGACACCACGAGAATTGCCATAGCCCCCATGGGTTGCAGGCCCAGAGCCATACTGATAGACTACAAATTGGTCTTCTGCATTAATTTCATTTTCATTGGCAGGATTTAATTGGTTTCCTCCGATAATAGGATCAAGTACCAAGTCACCTGTAGCGTTAATTTTATAGTTGAAAGTAGTTCCTCCAAATGGTGTGACCGACTGTCCCAGAAATGAGATTTTTCCGTTCTTTTCGAAAATTTTTCTGAAGTACATCTCATGAGCATTATTCAGATCCCCGTTGAATGCATAGGATCGTAGCTTAAACTGGACTCCTTGTTTGGTGTAAAATGATTTGGCTTCTGCCACCTCTTTGGCCAGTTGCTCAGCACCAGATGTAGTTCCTCCTCCAGTATCACCTGTATTATCATCCCCTCCTTTGAGCAGGTCGCAGGAGGTCACTGTGGCTAGGAAAAAGAGCGAGATAAAAATGTACTTCAACTTCATGTTTGATCTTGATTATAGTTTACCGAAAGTAGGAGGGAAATTCAGCCTCGGAAATACGCCATTTTCAGTATTCTAATCGATCAGGCGATTGGATTTGGCCTTGTGGACGGCTTCCAGCTTGTTGTGTGCTTGGAGTTTTTCGTAGACGTTGTCCACATGTTTTTTCACAGTGCCTACGGAAAGGAATAGATTTTCTGCGATCGATTTGTACTTCAGTCCTTTGCTGAGTTGCTCGAGAATTTCGATTTCCCTTTTGGAAAGTCTGTAGTTGTCGATTTTTTCAGGTTCCGAAGGTAATTGTGGGTTTCTCAATAGCCGAATAGTTTTCAAAGCGATCGAAGGAGTCATCGCAGCACCGCCAGAGAGTACATCTTGGATGGATTTTTCCAAGTAGCTGTGTTCGACATCCTTCAGCAGGTATCCGTCCGCTCCGGCCCTTACCGCATGGAAGATTTTGTCTTCGCTGTCAAACACCGTGAGCATGATGATTTTGATCTGCGGCCACCGGTGCTTGATCAAGGTGGTGGCTTCAATTCCGTCCATTTCGGGCATTTCGATATCCATAAAAATCAAATCCAAGTTGGAATCATGCCCAAGTTTGTTCACCATTTCCAGCCCATTCCTAGCTTTAAACTTAAGTTGGATATCGGGAATCTGCTCCAATCGCAGGCAGATGGATTCAATAATTGCCGGGTTGTCTTCTACTATTCCTACGCGTATGCTCATGGTGATTGAAGGGGAATGCTGATTTCTAGTCGGGTGCCCTTTCCCAATTCTGAATGGAAAGAGATGTTGCCGTTCAGTTCTTTTACTCTTGATTTGAGGTGAGTTAAGCCATTACCGGATGCAGTGGAGGTATCAAATCCAATCCCATTATCCTCAATCGTAATTTGTACACCTTCTGGATCTCTTTTCAACTTGGCGGAAATTACCGTAGCTTGGGCATGTTTGACTGCATTATTGAGCGATTCTTGAAGGATTCGGTAGATTGAAATTCCCTCAAAGGAACCTAACCTAATGCCATCCAAGTCGGCGGCAAAATCCACTTCCAAGGATAAATCCTCTGACCAAGCTACCTGCTCGGTGAATCCCATGATCCTACTTTGAATGTCTTCAAAGGTCATTTGGGATTGATTCATGGCCCATACCGTATCTCTCAACTCCTGAATTGTCGTTTTTGTAAATGACTTTAGGCTTTCAATCTGATCTATTACAGGTCCAGGATTTTGAGCAAAGTTGTTCTTTAGTCGATCCATTCCAAGGGTCACAAAGGTGAGTTGAGCGCCGATATTGTCATGTAGATCTCGTGAGATCTTCAGCCGCTGCTCATGAAGTTGGGCTTGAGTTTCTACTTTTGAAAGAGCCTTTTGTAGCTCGATCTCCTTGTCTTTTTGGATCGATTTCAGTTTTTGCTGCCTGAAAAAATGGAAACCAAGCACTGAACCCAATCCAAAAATGGCTGCTAGAGTTATCAAAGCATTCCTGCTTTGCTGTACTCTCAGACGCTCTTCGGTGAGTGTTCTTTCTTTCTCCGACAGCTCGTATTTGGCCTCTGCGTCTGAGATGGCCTTCGCACTTTGGAGATTAAAGATGCTGTCTTCCACTCCTGATAAAAGTTCCATGTAGGCAAGTGCCGAGTCAAGCTCCCCACTGGATTTGTTGAACTCATAAAGGGCTTGGTAGCTGTCTTTCAGTTTTTCCAGGGATTGGCTTTCCTTGGCAAAAGCTAATCCTTTATTCAAGGCGACAGTAGCCTCTTGTTCATTCCCCTGTTTTCCAAGAATCTGACCAAGATTGGTGTAATTGGTAGCCAGATCATAGCTTTCATTTGAACCCAAGTCCTGCCTAAGCTGGGTAAGGACTATCGCTCTTTGGATCCAATTTTTGGCCTCAGGGAGTCGATTTAACTTGATAAGGGTGTTTCCTATATTATTGTAAGTAAAGCCGATCTGAAGCGAATCGAGCCTGCCTTTCAAATCCATGACTTGCATATGAAAATGGAGCGCACTGTCGTATTTTCCCCAATCGTCATAATTGATTGCAATCGTATTCAGTGCGATCGCTACACTCATGGGATCCTTTTCTAGGTTTTGATTCAAAACCTCCAAGGCTTTTTTTCCATAGGAGACTCCTTTTTGATAGCCACCAAAGTCATGGTAATTCAGGGAAATTCCTTGAAGTACCCATCCTTGCCAAGCCAAGTCGCCAAGCTCCTGAGCTATTGGAATGGCCTGAAAAAGTCGGTTGATGGCCTCTTCGTATTGTCCGGCCATTCGATAGGCTAAACCCATGTAGTGAAGAATAAATACCTGTTTGAGTAGGTCGTCTTTTTCTTTAAAAAAATCAAAAGCTTGCTGCCCATAGTGAATGCAGGAGTCCAATTGGCCCGTTTTGGAGTGGTAACCGGTTTTGGCAAAATTAAACTCTGCCCAATCTTCTGGTTTGCTGATGAGTTTTTTCCCTTCTCCAAAATAGTAATCGGATGAATCTGGCGAGGTGACCGCCTTTCTTAGGATGGATTTGAGGTCTTGTGAGTACGAAGAAAAGGATAAGAAAAGAAGGCCCAGAATCCCCACCCAACGGAAAAAGGATTGTCTCAGAGCGCATGAAATTGCCAGATAGTTCATCCGAAGTATTGAGATGCTGTCGTGGGGTTGGGGTGCTGTTTATTTCTTGAAATATACAGATTACTTCCATTTTGGAATAAAAAAGCTTTATCATACAAATAAAAAAAAGCCCCGAAGGGCTTTCTGATTTTGAGCGAAAAAGGAGATTAATTGTTTCGATCCTCTTGCTGATAGAGTTCATTGTATTTTTCCTCATCCATTCCCTTGCTGAATCTGCGTAGGTTGTAGGTGAATGACAGCATAAAATACCGCTGAAGTACGTTCGTCTGAATGTCTTCAATGAAGGTCTCGGTGATGTTTCTCCTCACGTTAGCATTTTGTCCAAGGATATCGTAGGCCATCAAACTGATCTCGCCACGCTGATTTTTGAAGATTTTTTTCCCTAGGCTCATGTTGATCAGGGAGAAATTATTGTTGAAACCAGCATTCAATCCGGTATTGATCTGATGATTGAGGTCTAGCCTGTAAACGATCCCTTCCCAGATGATCCAGTTGAAATTGACCCGGAAACGCTGCTGAAAAAACTGATTATTGAGGCTTGGATTGAGGGTGTTTTCCACGTTGTTGAAAGAGGATCTTGACCAGATATTGAAATCGATCTGATCGCTGATACTGCTGTTGATGGAAAATCCTCCGCTTAGTCTTTGAGAATTGTTGAATCCAATCAGGTCGTTGACTTGACCCGGTCTGCGAGTTACACCACCTCCCATGTTCAGATTGAGCTTAGACTTCATAAAGTCCAGCGGCATGCCGTAGCTCAGCCATGACCTCAAGTCCCAATAGCCATCTAGGTTGACAGGTCGGTTGAGTTGAGAACCTTTTTCCAGAATGATTCCGTCCTGGATTTCTGTGGCTTCATTGGCGATGAAAGTACTGTTGCTGATGAAGTTGTTGACAAAAGAAGAAGACGTGAAAAGGAACCAGCTGCGGTCAGTGTCTTGATTTTGGCTACGGAATCTCACCCGGATCTCATGGGTGTAGGACTGGTCCAGATCAGGATTTCCTGTTCGGAGTTGAAGAGGATTGGAGTTGTCAATTACCGGCTGCAGCTGACGGATCTGAGGCTCAGCCGTGCGGGTATCGTAGTCGACTTGGATATTGGTCTGAGGAGAAAATTTGTATTCCATCCTCATTGTCGGGATGATGGCGGTAAATCTCCTATTGAGCTCAAAAGGCTTAGGGAAATCTTGGCTGTTGTCCAACTTGGCGTCTTGGTACTGCACTTCAGTTTGGAATTTGAAGTTTTCGGCTGTGTATTGATAGCCCAATTCAAATTCCTGCGTGAGGTAATTGCTCAAAAACACGTTGGTCAGGGTGGTATCCAATATCATCGTGCCTCCATCAAAATCTCCGCCTTCGACATTGAACACCCGCTGATCGGAGTCATTAGATCGGTTTCCGATCTCATATTCGGCTTCTACTTGACCTTTTTCACCGATTTTTTCAGTCAAAGAAATGCCAGTTTCCCATCGTAGTCCCTGTCTTTGACGATCTGTGAGCTGATTGATCCGCTCGATTCTGCTTTCACCATTCTGGAAAAAGACATTCCTCGCCTGGCGTTGAGATTCATCCTGATTCCAACCGTTGTGAAGGATAGACCTCCAAGTCAAGGTTCTGCCCGGCTTATCAAATTTGTGGCTGTAAATGAGTCGATTGAAAAAATCAAAATCTTGGTAATCACCTGTTCGTTGGTTTTCTACCTCATTGATTGGAGTCAGGCCGCTATTGGTGTTTCCGAAAAACGAAGAGTTTTCGTTTTCGAAACTTGCTGAGAATCTTGGGATATAAAGAATTCTGTTTTTTTCGTTTGGATTGTACTCCAATCGTAAGTCAGCTTGATGCTCGTGATTGATTCTGACGTCGCGGGAAGTCTCTGTGTAGGTTTGGCTGCTTTCATCTGTAGTGATAAAATCCCTAACCCGGTTGACAATCCCGACATTTTCACGATTGGAATAGGAGTAGCTGCCTGTGACTTTGATTTTTTTACCCCAAAGATCGGTGTAATTCATGCCTAGGATATTGGTCGTGACGACACCTTCCTGAGGTCTGCCATCTGCCTGGGAATTGGCATCGCTCGAGTAGTTAAGCATGTTGACATTATTGGCCAAACCAGTGAAAGTAATCCTTCTGTCTTCATTGAATGCATTGATGCTTGCTCCAGCGAGGTAGCGGTCATCGGTGCCAAAACCTGCGGTAGTTTTCCCAAATTGGCCTTTTCTTCGGTTGGGTTTGGTGATGATGTTGAT
>CALRRX020000062.1:0-10064 GCA_943370675.1 Reyranella massiliensis 521
TTGCAACTGAAAAATAGTTGCAAAGTTCAATGACAAAGCTGGATAAGTTAAAGGCCAGATTACTTCTAAAACCAAACGACTTCACATTTCAAGAACTGGAGACACTTCTTATTGGTCTTGGGTATGAAGAAAAAAAGACTGGAAAAACATCAGGATCACGAAAAGCCTTTATTCATCCCGTTACCAAATCCATTATCCGGCTCCACAAACCACATCCGTCGCCCATTCTGAAAAAGTATATCATACTAGATGTCATTCAAATCCTCACCAAAGAAGGCTATTTATGAAAAACACGATCACCTATAAAAATTTCAATGGTTCCATTTCATTCTCATCTGAAGATGAAGTTTTCCATGGGAAAATTGAAGGGATAGACGATTTAGTTACGTTTGAAGGCACTTCGGTGGAAGAGTTAAAAAATGCCTTTCAGGAAGCTGTAGAAGACTATCTGGAAACCTGCGCTGAGATCGGAAAGAAACCCAGAAAATCCTACAAAGGCACATTCAACGTAAGAATCAAACCAGAATTACACCAAAAAATTGCACGAAAGGCTCTGATCAAAGGCTACTCCTTAAATCAATTTGTAGAGAAAGCTTTGGAAGATTTTATGGTCAAAGAGCCGGATTGAGTACCAATTTCGGATTTTTGAATTCGGATTGTGGATTTTTCCGAAATCTGAAATATGAAATCCGAAATTCTTTAAACCTTATTCTTCGTATCCATCACAATCGTCACCGGGCCGTCATTGATCAGGCTGACTTTCATATCAGCCCCAAACTCCCCAGTTCCAATCGGTTTCCCGAGTTCGGATTCAAAAGCAGTAATCATTTTTTCATAGATCGGAATGGCTATATCCGGCTTGGCGGCCTTAATGTAGGACGGACGATTTCCTTTCTTAGTACTGGCATGAAGTGTGAATTGGGAGATGAGCAAAATCTCCCCTTTAACATCCAAAAGGCTTCGGTTCATGACTTCATTTTCATCTGGAAAAATGCGGAGATTGACAATTTTCTTGGATAGCCACTCAATATCCTCTAGGCCGTCGGCCTCTTCGATTCCCAAAAGAACCATCAGACCAAGTCCTATTTCGGCTTTGATTTTTCCATCGATTTTCACCGAGGATTCACTGACACGCTGGAGGACGGCTATCATTTGCTGAGGTCTTGCATTTGTCCAGAAAGAACAATCTCGATCGAATTGCCATTCGCAGAAACTGCTGTTTTCACCATGGCTTTAGCGACTTGGTAGTCGTAAATCGGACGGATATTTTTGGCTAATTTGAGCCAAAGCAACGGCTTCATCACCACCGAAGCCACCTGCTCTCCAAGGCGAAACTCATGCCTGTTACCCAACAACAGTGAAGGTCTAAACAAACCCAAGTAAGAAAACTGAAAAGCTTTTAGATCCTCTTCAGTTTCTCCTTTGACTTTGTTGTAAAAAATAGAGGAGGTCGCATCCGCACCCATTGCCGAGACATAAAGGAATTTCGAAGCGCCCAGCTTTTTTGCCCAAGCGGCAAAACCAATCACCAAATCGTGATCTATCGCATAGAAATTTTCCTTTGACCCAGCTACCTTAATCGTAGTACCGATACTGGAATATGCGTGAATTTCTGCCTTTTTCTCATTTACTGCATCGAGAAGACTGTTGTATTCCCCACCCAATGATTCGGCTCGGATTTTCCCCTGCCAATCCCAGGTGGAGATTTTGGATAAGTCTCCATCGATTTGGATGAGTTTGTTGTGCTTCAAGGCGAGCTTTCTTCTGCCCACACTTAGGATAAAATCATATTGAGCACTTTTCATTAATTGATGGAGCAATTGCATGCCGACCAATCCGGAGGTACCTGAGATTATTGCGATTTTCATGTGCTTATAAGTTGTTTTTTATCGGCCACATAGCCTGTCCCGATTTTTCATCGGGAGAATCTCGTAGGTCAATAATCATCCCAGTGTGTGACTTTTTAGTCATACTCGATTTCATCTGTTAATTTTCATTTCTTATTGCCAGTTGGAATCTCGCATGGAAAACAATTCTAGTTCGATAAGTCTTCTGCGTCATGCTCGATTTCATTATAATAAAGATGCTTGGATAAGTGGAAAAAGCTCTGATTCTATATCGTGATTTTTGTTTTTGGCGTACCAGAGGTGTATTTCCTCCAAAAAGCCAGCGTAAGAAAGCCCTTTTGAATCATGTTTGTACTCTTTGTGACGATTCATCAAGTAAAGTGGCTTAGGGCCCCATGTAAATAACTCTACTTTCAAATCTCCTGTAAACGCTATCAATTTAGGAATCGACCTAGCTCCATTGGTCAAATAAGCATCCATGATTTCAGGATATTCATCTCTCATAATGATCCTTAACTTGATTTTGGAATTGAGTTCGGCCAGCTTTGCCAAATAGGGAATGGACTGAGCTCCATCTCCGCACCAAGCTTCTGTAATTAGTAACCAAATCTGTGGCTCTCGAATAGACTCAATCAGAGAAGCCATTTTTGCCGAAACCCTGGCGGTTTTATTCCAACGGTTCATCCGCTGTAGGCACATTCGGGTATAATCCAGATAGGCTTCGCTTTGATTAGCACCTGTTGTTCTTTTTTCCTCGACGAGTTTTTCAGTAAACTCAACAAATTCCAAATAAGAAAACCCCTTTTCTATTACTTGTTCAGTAACAGGATGACTCAAAAATTCCATGTAGATAAGATTTTGGGAGATTAACAGCTGGGTTTACCCTTGGGTTCGCTCCCACTCTAAAAATTGCTCGACCTCATCTTTGACTTTGGCATATACTGCCAAAATCACGGAAAGGTCATCCGCAAAACCCAATGCGCCCAAAAAGTCTGGAATGAAATCCACCGGCGATAAGAAATACACCAAAGCCAGTACAATCAACCCTAACGTACCGAGCGCGATTTTGTGATCGCCGCGAAAATGAGCCTTGATCATCCGGATAAAAATCTGAACCGGCTGTATGAACTTCTGAACCTTCGGATTGGCAGCCACCTTGGAGAGCTTAGCCAAAACATTTTGAACGAGTTCAATCAGCTTTTGCTCTTGCCTTACGATGACCTCCACCTGCTTTCCAAACAAGGCTTTGGCCCTGTCCAAAATTCCGGAATTAGGTTCGGTATAGGAGCTCATTTGATTAGAAATAAAGTTGAATTTCTGCTTTTACTTGCTTTAGCGCAAAAGTGATCGCATCATTTTTTCGCTCCAGCGATTGTGCAAAAATGGCTTTCGCTAAGTCCATTCCAGAAGCATCAGCCTCCAAGGTTTGTCTGCTTAAGTTGATGGTCGTCGTCACCTCTTCTACTGCTCTTCTGACCGCCTCCCAAGTCTCCTCTGAAAAATATACTTGCTGGCTGAGGTTATGATTAAACTCTTCCCTGACTTCGGAAAGCAGCATCGGATGAAGTTCGGCAGCTGTGTATTGAGAAGGATTGGACCTTCTTACCAAGTTATTGGGCGTGATTCTTTCCAACAGCAAACAAAGTCTTTCGGCTGCTTGCAGGCGGATGGGTAGAATGACCTGAGTGCTTTGAGTTTTGAGTTCGACCAGCATTTTTTCCCGATCTTTTGAAAGAAAAGAAATGACCACGAGGTACATGCCATATAGGACCGCAGCGGCAGGAAGGATGATTTTGAGAAGGTCTAGAAGAAATTCCATGGGTTGAAGTTTGGTTTCGAATATCACCAAATCTTTCCTGTCAAAAAATCGGCCGAACGCATATTTTTGCCTTAGTTTATGAACCAAAGCCTTCAAATTTTGATTTTCGCCTCATGCTGATTCCTATTCAAATCACCACAAAAGCCGAAGCCGAGATCAAGCACATCATGGCAACAAAAAATATCCCCGCAGACTATTTCCTGAGGGTCGGAGTCAAAGGCGGAGGCTGTGGCGGGATGTCTTATGCGCTGGGTTTTGACAAAGCCAAGCCTGAAGATCAGCAGTTTGAGATCCATGGGATTCCTGTCTTGATCGAGAAAAAACACTACATGTTTTTGATGGGGATGCAGATCGATTTCTTTGAAGGTGACGAAGCGAGGGGCTTCACTTTTGTAAATCCGGATATTCCGAAAAGACACGATCAGTGATTTTTTTGTACCTTCTATCTTTAAACCAAAAGAACATGAAGGCACTTTTCAGCATTTTGCTTTTTCTGACAATTAGTCATTGGTCCACCGCTCAGGTGAGGCAACTATCCCCAGGTCAAATTCCCGGAAAAGGAAGTATTTCAGATTTTGATTGGCTGGTGGGTTATTGGTCCGGAACAGGTCTTGGAGGAGACTGCGAGGAAGTCTGGATGCCTGCCGTGGACGGTCACATGATCGGCACCTTTCGCTTTTGGGAAAATGGAAAGTTGGTATTTTCCGAATTTATGAACCTAGTCCAGGACGGCGAAAGTGTCTCCATGAAGCTGAAGCACTTCGGGTCTGATCTAGTTGGTTGGGAGGAAAAAGAAGAGTGGACGATCTTTCAACTAATCGAACTTGGAGAAAACAAAGCATTCCTCAACGGCATGACCATCGAGCGAAAAGGCGATCAGTTGATTTTTCAGGTGAATATTTCTGAAGGCAGTGAAACGCAGGGAGAAACCTTTACTTACACTAAAAAATCATTGTAAATCTTTGATGATTAGTTATTTTGAACCTTGTTATAGGTTTAGACGTGAACCATTTTATTCACAAGCAAACCCAAAGACTATGAAAAACCTTCCTTTACTTTTCCTCGCTCTTTTTGCCTTCACTTCCTGCAAGGTTTCTGATTCCGTCACTTCCGATCAAGGCAAAAAGTCCTCGGAACAGTTGGTGTACGATCAGGTGACCAAATCCAATGAACTTGCCAATAAAAAGACATTTAAGGTCATTGAACAATCTTCCGCCTCCAAAGATGTAGTCCAACTGAACCGAATGTTTGAGAAAAAACTGGTTGAAAATGGATTCTCTCTTTCAGAGGAAAATCCTCAATTGTTGGTTCAGAGTGTGGTTGCTTCAGTAAACTTTGAAAAAGAAGAATTAGCGTTTAATAGCTCTGTTGGATTGACGGACCGCAATTCTTACTCTGCCCCAAAAAAAGTGTCGGGCCAATATGGCAAAGTCATTTTCCTGATCCAGGATGCTAAAACCAACGAAGTACTCTGGATGGGTACCGGAACTGGGGTTTTGACAGCCAATGAAGTGTTGAACACGAAAGAAATCAAAACGGCATTGGATCAGTTGATTGCGGGATTAAAGTAGATTTATTTTCTATTTTCTCTACTTCTAGAGCAACCGAATTTTTCAAAACCGAAGAACAGCCCCGAAGGGGCAATATATTTCAGCGAAGGGTTTAGCCCTTCGCTAATTTGAATTTTTAATCATTCACTAAAGCCCCAAAGGGGCGTGACTTTTATGCCACAGTCTCTCGTCAAAAATTACCTTCACATTATTTTTAGCACAAAGCTCAGAAGGCCTATTATTTATCAAACTTATGATGAAAAACTTTACGCCTATTTGGGTGGAATTTGTAAAAATCAGGAATGTGTACCGATTCAAATTGGTGGATATCGAGATCATGTTCATATCCTATGTTTACTGAGTAAAAAAATCACTTTAGTAAAATTTATGGAGGATTTGAAAACCCACTCCTCCAAATACATGAAGACACTTTCTCCTGAGTTAAAAGATTTTTATTGGCAAGATGGATATGGTGCTTTTTCAGTTAATCCAAGTCAAGTAAGCATCGTTCGGGACTACATCCTCCATCAAGAAATCCATCATCAGAAAAAATCATTTCAGAAGGAATACATTGATTTTTTGAAAAAATACCAGGTTGAATATGATGAGAGGTATTTGTGGGATTAGGGATTAGTTGGGCTTAGTTTCGCCCCTTTGGGGCTTTTTCTAATATAGGCATGGTGCCTAATTTCAAATGGCAATGCCATTTGCTAGTGTATTTTGCCCCTTTGGGGCTGTGAAATGCAGGTTCATTAAGATTATTAATTCATAGCTAAGACTAGGCCTTTTCCTCTTTCAAAATAGCCAGGTTATCAGCTAGTCTATTTTGAACTTTTGGGGCTGTGAAATGGAGATTCACTAATATTATTAATTCATAGCTAAGACTAGGCCTTTTACTCTCTCAAAATAGCTAGGCTATTCTCAAGTGTATTTTGCCATTTTGGACCTATTGAATGAAATTTTAGTATTGATAAAAAAGTGTTTAAGACGCTCATTGATACTGCGACTGACCACTGATCACTTCCTATCACTCTTCAAACCCCGGTTTCACATTGTCCCAAAACTCATCTAAAGCGATGATTCTTGGTTTGAGAAAGGAAATGATTTTCGGCCAGTCTTCCCGCTCGAGTACATTGACCCCGGGGAGGATTTTTTCGATTTTGGTAACCGGCTGACCAAATTCATTTTGTTCATGAAGCTTCCAGTCCCACTCTTCTCCTAGGCTTCCCTTGAGCAGATTTTTCAATTCCTTAAACTGATCAAAAAACAATTCCTGAAGCTCTGGATCTCCATGTCCCAGTTCGATTCCAATCGATGCGAAACCACGCTCGGCTCGCATGCGAAAGTAAACATCCTTGATTCCGGTCTTGTAATTGGGCCAGTTGATTTTACGGCCTTGGGCATTGGGTATAGGCTTCATGTACTGCCCAAAAGCAATCCAGAAATCAGTCCGGATTTTGGAAAGTTCGGCACGTGAATACATGAAAATCAGCTAAAATCTTCCGGATAGCAGACAGTCACCGCCGAATATTGGACGATGCCGCCAAGAGCAGGGTGATGCTTTTTTAGGGTGAGCTTGACGGTTTTTACTTTTGGATAAGCCTGAAGAATATCACCCACGATCAAATGACCCAAATGCTCCAACAGCTTCACTTTGACGTCCATTCGAGCTTTGATCAGTTTGTACAATTTAGCGTAATCAACCGTGTCCTTTAGACTGTCGTGAAGCATAGCCTCTTTGAAATCGGTCTCCAACTCCAAGTCCAATGTAAAGCGATTTCCAAGGATGGACTCCTCAGGATAGACACCGTGGTAGGCATGAAATTCTATCCCTTCCAGCGCAACTTTACCCATTAGTCAAATTGATCAAAAAAGGATCCGGAGGATTTTTTAGGGTCTTCAGGGGCTGGTTCCTCCCGGACTTGTTGTACTTCCGCTTTTGGAGTTTCGGGCAGTTCTTCCACAATTTCCTCCTCCTCTTCCATCACGGGCTCCTCTTCTGGTTCAGGCATGGGTTCTTCTTCCACCACTACTTCCTCCTCCACGGCAAGTTCACCCATATCTTCTAGATCATGCTGAAGCGCTTCGATGGTCTCTTGGGTATCGTCGTCAAGATGAGCAGAGCTCATGTCGTCTTCAAACTGGCTTTCCGCCTCTTCCTCGATTGGCGGAACCTGCGAAGGGATAGTGGACGCGAGAGTACTCACATTGGCTACCGTAAAATGACTGGAACGGCTAAGCTCATCGATTGCGCGCTGGTATGCTTTGGCATCAATACGGAAAAAATGAGCATCTGAAAGTTCAATTTGATTCAAAGCATCCTGAGAAAGGCGTTTTAAGCTCTTCACTATTGCTTCTCTTTGCTCCAGCAGGCTATCATAGCTTCTCACCAGACTCTGCATGCTTTCCCGAATCTCTTTGATGGTATCTTTGGCTTTTGCTTCAGCAGCTGAAGTGATGACCCTTGCGTGTTCCTCCGCTTGCTTTTTTACCTGATCTGCATACTGATGCGCCTGCTTGGTTGTGCTTTCTGCAATTTGGTTTGCTTCACCAATAATTTGATCAGCAGCCTCCGAAGCTTCTGTGATGATGCTTGCACCAGTATCTTCAGCTGTTTTCAGGGTTCTAAAAAGAGAATCCTCCACATCCTTGAGTCGCTTAGCTTCTCCTTCTACCTGTTGTAGCCTGCTACGGAGCTCAAAATTCTCCTGATTGATTTGCTCCATGGCGACACTCATTTCTTCCAGAAAATCGGTCACTTGTTTTTTCTCAAAACCACGGAAGGCGGTTTCGAAGGCTTTTTGGCGGATGGCGGTTGGGGATATTTTCATTTGTTGTCTGTTTCAAGTTGCCAGATAGAAATCGTACGGTCATCAGAGACAGACACGATATTACCCGAATAAGTGCTCCATAGGACTTTGTTGATGGAAGTGCCATGTCCAGCATTTCGCGCTTTATCGATGACTTTCAAAAGCTTACGATTTTCTACATCCCAAATCTTGATCGATTTGTCCATGGAGCAGGTGGCTAGGCACTTTCCGTCCTCACGGTAAGATAAATAATTAATGGCATACATGTGTGCCACGATGTTTTCTTCCAGGGTATAATTGATGGTATTCCAAAATTTCAAATGGGCATCTCGGGCTCCGGAAATCAGCATTTTTTCATCCGGAGAATACCCCAAAGCAAACACGGAATTGGTGTGGCCTGAAAGATTTGCAATGGGCTGATTGCCATTTGCCAAATCCAACACCTTGATGGAGTAGTCACTTAATCCAAGTGCCAGTTGCCTTTTGATCGGAGCCACGGCAATCACCCGAATACTTTTAGAACTGAGCTTGATGTGCTTTTTGATAGACCTTTCGAGCATATCCACAATGATCAGTACACCATCACCGGTCCCCACAAACAACTCTGTCCCAAAAACTTTCAGATCAAAAATTGCCTGATCAGTGAGTTTGAGACTCCAAATTTCCTTGTTTTCATTAAGGTCAATGACGTGAATTCCTTCAAAGTTGTGTCCAATCACCAAGAGATTTCGCTCACGGTCTACTACCAGCGAGTAGACGGAATGAGGCAATTTTGCAATCAGCTTTCCATCTTTTGGATTGTCCAAATCCCACTCTACCACCATTCCGTCACCTGCCCCTGTGTAAAAAAATCGAGGATCACTCCCTTCCGTCAAGGCGTAGATGCAGTCGTTGTGTCCGGTTAGGGTATGTAATTTATTTACTTGGATTTTTGACATATATTCGGAAATCACTCAGCAGAGCCACCTAGGCCTATGCAAACAAAAATAGAAAAAATTGACTCTTCCTCTGCCTTGGCAGTGAAGATAATCGGGAGTCCGGATGAGGAGCCTTTGGATTTCCTTAGTTTCAGAGAAAAGTTATCCTACACCAATATTTCCCATCCCGAAAAACGACGCGAATGGGCCACGGCAAGACTCGCCATTCACGAAGCGCTGAAAGCATTACAACTTCCTTATCCAGGTTTTTTCAAAGACGAGCACGGCAAGTCCCAATCCATGAATGGGCAAGGTTTTGTTTCCCTTACGCATACACCGGGATTTGCAGGGGCTATTTTCCATCGCGAGCAGCCGGTAGGAATTGATATGGACCTGATCCGAGAAAAGATTCTGAAAATTGGTTTCCGTTTTCTGGATTCCTCTGAGTTGGATTTTCTGGAAAAAGACCCTGCACACTACACCATGGCTTGGTCTGCCAAGGAATCTATCTTCAAATGCCAAGGGAAAAGAGGGGTTTCTTTTCGGGAAAACATCCTGCTCGAACCCTTTGGCGTCAATGACTCTGTGATCAAGGGAAAAATTAGAGGAACGGATTTTGCCGATCATCATTACACGGTCGAAGTAAGGCGATTGGAAAACGTCATTCTCACCTACACCGTCTGGTAACTAGAACCATCATGAAAAAGATACTTGCAGCCATCCTCCTTGGAATGACCCTCGCGATTGGCGTTCGGGCACAAACCTATTCTCAACTCACTGCGACTGATGCGGTAACCGGAAAAGTCCAAGAACTCGGAGCAATGGTGAAAGGAAAAGGAATGGTTTTGATTTTTCACAGCCTCAACTGTCCCTTTGCCAAAATGTACGAAGACCGGATCAAATACCTTCGAAGCACCTTTCAAAGCCAAGGTATCAGCTTCGCGCTCATCAATCCTGAAGTCACCACAAGCGAGGCAGATCAGCTTCCTCTCAGAGCCTACATTGACCAAAGCGGATTGAATATGTCCTACCTCATAGATGCAGGTCAAGTCTGGACCAAAAAATTTGAAGCAACCAAAATACCGGAAGTGATCGTGTTGGTTCCCGGAGCGAATGGTCTT
>CALRRX020000063.1:0-9956 GCA_943370675.1 Reyranella massiliensis 521
GTATTCCTTAAGCTCCGGAGTGATGTATCGCTCAGCATTTACTAAGGTCTGCTTTCTGATCCACTCAGCAGGTACTTTGTCCTTATGGGCATGGGTGACCTCAAGGTAGTAGCCAAAAACCTTGTTGTAGGATATTTTCAGGGAAGAAATCCCGGTATTCTGAACTTCTCGCTGCTGGATTTGGACCAGAAAATCTTTGCCTTTATTGGCAAGACCTCGGTATTCATCGAGTTCAGCATCGACTCCGTCTTTGATCACTCCGCCTTGATGAATCAGCATAGGCGCATCCTCCTGAAGCTCCCGTTCAATTTTTTCCAGCAAAAACTCACAAGGATGAATTTGGTCTGAAAGACGCTTTAGGGTAGGATTAGACTGATTTTTAAGCAAATCCTTGATCGGAAGGGTGGATTTCAACGCACGCTTGATCTGATTCATTTCCCGGGGATTGGCACGACACACCACCACTTTGGAAATCAGGCGCTCCAAGTCTCCGATATGACGAAGTGGCCCAATCATCTCATCAATCAAGGTGGAGTTTTGGTAGAAAAAGTCCACTACATTCAGACGCTCCTCGATGGGTTGCTTTTCCTTTAGAGGCAGCACCATCCACTTTTTCATCATTCGTGAGCCCATAGGAGTTACGGTCTGATCGAGGATTTGGATCAATGGAACTCCGCCTTCATGCTGAGGATAGACCAATTCCAGATTGCGGATCGTAAACTTGTCTAGCCACACATATTTTTCCTCCGCAATTCTCGAAATCGATGAAATATGCTGGACTTCACGGTGCTCAGTTTCTTCAAGGTAAAAGAGAATCGCGCCGGCTGCGACTATTCCGGAATCAAGCTCTTCTATTCCAAAACCCTTCAGATTGGCAGTACCAAAATGGGTCTTGAGTTTTTCGTAAGTAAAATCAAACTGATAGACCCAATCTTCGCAGTGGAAGGTGATGAAGTCATTTTTGATCAGCTCGGCAGCTGTTTTTTTGGCTGCTTTGGAAAAAATGAGTTCTGACGGGGCAAAGCTTTGCAACAGCTTTTCAACATAAGACGCATTGCCCTCAGCGCACATAAATTCCCCTGTGGACACATCCAAAAAGGCAATTCCATGCTTTTCCTTTCCAAAATGGATCGAAGCGAGGTAGTTATTCTTTCGAGTATCGAGAACCTGATCGTTGTAGGATAGACCAGGTGTAACTAATTCAGTTACTCCACGCTTTACGATTCCCTTGACCATCTTAGGATCTTCAAGCTGATCGCAAATCGCCACTCGATTTCCTGCACGGACGAGCTTAGGAAGGTAATTGTCCAAAGAATGATGGGGAAAACCAGCCAACTCAATGTGAGATGCGGCACCATTAGCTCTTTTGGTCAGGACAATGTCCAACACCCTGCTAGCTACGATGGCATCCTCACCAAACGTCTCATAAAAATCTCCCACGCGAAACAGCAACAAGGCGCCGGGATGCTTGGCCTTGATGGCGTTATATTGCTTCATCAGGGGAGTTTCCTGTCCGTCTTTGGATTTGCTCATGGGTAAAATGGAATTGTCGTACTTTTGAAATCGGGAATATGGCCTGAAAATAGCCGATTAGGGTAGTAGATCAAAAAAGATGAAGAAATTAAGCATGGACGAACTCGACCGAATGTCTGTCGAGGAATTTAAAAAAACCGAAAAATCACCCATTGTGCTGGTGTTGGACAATGTGCGAAGTCTGAACAACGTCGGATCAGCTTTTCGGACAGCAGATGCTTTTCGGATCGAAAAAATCTACCTCTGCGGCATAACCGGCACTCCTCCCCATCGGGATATTCAAAAAACTGCCCTTGGAGCTACCGAATCCGTGGAGTGGGAATATTGCCTCAATACCTTGGAAGCAGTCGAAAAACTGAAAAGCCAAGACTATCAGCTTTGCGCCTTGGAGCAAGTGGACCGGTCAGTAATGCTCAACAAATTTTTGCCAGAAAAAGGGAAAAAATATGCCTTAGTCTTCGGAAATGAGGTTTTTGGAGTGGAAGAAGAAGTGCTGAAAAGCTGTGACACGGTCCTAGAAATCCCTCAGCTAGGCACGAAGCATTCGCTGAATATTTCTGTCAGTCTTGGAATAGCAGTGTGGGACTTGATGGTGAAACTGGAGGAGTTTTAATCTTTTAGAAAGCGGTATCGAATTCCAAAAGATCCTCTAAAAAGACTGGAATCCCCAAATAGACCCGCTGCTTCCAGATGAAAACCAAAATCCTTTTTTTCAAAAGGGTAGATATTGAGTCCAACTGGAATTACCAAGCCTTCAAGACTCTGTACTCTTGCACCTATTCCACCATAAAAATCAATCCTGTCATTTTTGTAAAAAATTCGGTTGGCGACTAATTCAAGGGAAACATTTTCTATGAAATTATCAGTACCAACCCTGAATTCAGGCAGCCATTTTTCACCAAGTTGTTTGTTGACACCAATAAAAGGAAGGTTGCTTTGATGATACGAAACAGTCCACTGAGCAAAGGAAACTGTGGAAACTAAACCAAAGATTGCTAGAAGAATAAGTTTTTTCATAAAATAAACTTAGTGAAACTAATCTAATATGCAAGATCACTAAGCTTCAAATGAGTTTTAATCAGATTGGAGCAAATTTTCCATAAAAATCTGTGAATCTGTGGCTTAACAAAAAAGAAAGTAACTAAATCTACTTAAAAAACTTGTAGGGTGATGGAAAATCAATATCCCAAGTCAGAAAGTTTCACGTGGGTTTTGATCAAGTTGGAACTCGCTTTTGCCACGATTTTTCCAGATTCCTTGCGGATGACCGCCTCCCAGTGATTCAGATTGGATCCTGAACGCACCAGCTTGGCAATGACTTCAAGCTTTTCCCAAACCTGTGCTGCTGAGAGGAAGTCCACATTGAGATTGATACTGGTCATCAGATATTCCGATCCGGCTACAAAATTTCCCATCCCGATCACATCATCCAGCATCAGGGAAGCAATGCCTCCGTGGAGAATTCTACCCGGATTGCACATATCCGGGCGAACGGTGTATTGCACCTTGATGTGATGATCTTCTACTTCCAAAAGCACACCCGAAAGCCAATTTCCTGCTGCAGAAGGGGTACGATCTAGCGTTTTTCCGATTTGAGACTTGAAAAACTCGAGTTGGGGAGTAGGTGATTTTTCCACTAGTTGTCAGATTGATTGAGCAGACGAAAATAGTCTTCCACTATCGTATTGAAAACCTCTTTTTCCTCTTCGGTAGACCAAATCGGAAATTGTTGATCTTCAGTTTCAAGCAGAATTTCATAATTAGCTTCTATCCAAGGCTTTAATTGATTCAACAGCTTGAGATGATCCTGGTTATTTCCATTGGAAAAATCGATGACTTGGGCATCTGAACCGGATGCAGTTCGAAGTCTGATGGGATAATCGGCATGTTGAAGTTCGAAAAAAACATAGGCATCATCTTTCACCGGATTGAGAATAATCAGTGGATGAAAGGTGGGCAAGGAATCAGACTGAGCCCGTTTCCCATGTCTGAAAAGCGTCATGCCCGCGTCTCTTCGAAGTTCACGGTCGTAGTGAATGGACCGTACATTCAAAAAATAGAGTTTATCCGCATCCGAAATTTTGAAGGTTCGATCCTCACCGGTATTGTCTGCCCGATAAGAATTGAAAAAGGAAAAAACCAGCACCAATCCCAAAGAGGAGAAAATGAAGATTTTCATAATCTTGATGAGCTCAGGAGTGAGCACCGGATCTCTCGAAGGCATGGAATGAATTTTTCTCTTTAACCAAGAGTAGAAGCAGAGGTTTTGAAAAGCTTACCTCACGTAAGATCCTGCATTCATGTCAATCGAAGTGCCCGTAGCATGATCTGCAAGTCCAGAGCAGAGCAAGGTCACCATAGGAGCAATGTCTTCCGGAAGCGTCAATTCCTTCAGCGCGATGTCCTTAAGTGCAAAGTCCTCTCCGTACTCAGCGAGAATGTCGTTGGCCATGTCCGTTCGGGTAAAGCCGGGGGCAATCAGGAAGGCCTTGATACCCATTTTTCCATAATGTCTTGCTATCGAGCGGGTTAAACTCACCAAGGCTCCCTTGGAAGCAGCGTACGCCAAATAATCCGGAGTATCTCCTCGGAAAGCCGCCCGAGAAGAAATCATGACAATTCTGCCATTTTCCTGCGGCTTTGCCTGATCAAGAAATTCCTTACTGAGAATCCCTACAGCCGTAGCATTGACCGCCATGACTTTTTCCCAAACCTCAAGCCATTCCTCGGTGGGAAGTGTATCCGGAGCCATGGGAGATATGCCTGCATTGTTGACCAAAGCAGTCAATGGTCCATATTTTTCTACCAATCGAGGAATAAATCCAACGACTTCATTGGATTGGGAAAGATCACAAGCCTCAATGTGAGCTGGATTTTTGAGTTGATTCAAAAGACTCTCTGCTTCGGTTTTATTTGAATTGTAATGGATGATCACTTCGGCGCCCGACTCGGAAAGTTGCCTGGCTATGGCTCTTCCGATTCCACGTGAAGCTCCTGTGACAAGGATTCTCTGATTTTTCAGGGAAATATTCATAGGTATTCAGGATTTACTTGTCAAAATTTCTCAAAACCAACTGCTGCACATGGGCCAAGTGATGTATGGAATGCCAAGCATACATCAGGGTTACTCCATCTAAAGCTTGAGATTTTTGCTTTTCAGGATGAAAAAAGGTCTTTTTGAAATCTGACGGATTCATGCTCTCCAATAGAGTAACCCACTTGAGATGGATCGCTTTGATAACTGCCAAAGACGGCTCAATAGGAAGTTGAGAATCAGTAAGCTTTGCCCATTCAGCTTCTTCGTAGGGCTTAATGGTGGGATTTTCCTCAGTCAAGGCAAGCTTAAAGCGGATAAATGCATTCATATGGCTATCCGCGCAGTGGTGGATCAATTGCCTGACTGTCCAACCTCCCGGACGATAAGGAGTATCCAGCTGTTCCGGTGAAAGAGGACTAACCGCGGTAAAAATCAGACCTGGAAACTGCTTTAAAGTATCAATCGCCTCGTCAATTGAGACGGAATCTATGTTTGGCGGAAGATGAAATTTTCCGATAGGATATTTTAGAAATTCGATGTCAATGCTCATGTTCTTGAATTATTGCCCACCTGCAGCGATGGTCGCCAAATCTACATGTTTTGCCCCACAGGCCAAAAGTACATTAGCGCAAGCACAGAGGGTAGCACCTGTCGTAATCACATCATCCACCAATAAAACTCGAAGTCCGCTTACATTATCGGTTTCTTTTAAATCAAATACCTCATCCACATTTTCCAACCGCTGCAAGCGTGATTTTTTGGTTTGTGTTTCAGTGAATTTCTTCCGTTCCAGCATTTCCTTTGCGGGAATATGGAGGGATTTAGCTAGACCTGTAGCAAACTTTTCACTTTGATTATAGCCTCTTCGCCTCTGCTTGAGGGGATGCAGTGGCACTGGAATAATAATATCCCATTCTGTAGAAAATCCGTTTTGAGCCAAAGTAATCCCATACAGCCGGCCCATCTCTTCGCCGATTTCCGGCTTGTTTCGATACTTTAACAGATGTAAGAGCTTTTGGCTTTTTCCTTTTTTGCTAAATCGAATAAAGGCCATCACGCGATTCACGGGCATTAACCCTCTCAGCTTAGAAGTAAGTTCGTTATCAAAAGCCCTAAGATGAAAATTGGCCCTAGGAAGTGTGCCTTGGCAAATAGTGCACAAGCATGGTTCAAAATCAAAAAGGCTATTTCCGCACAATGGACAATTGCGCGGAAAAATAAGGTCCAAAAAATCTTTCCAGAAAAATAAACGCATGGGTAAAAAGTGTTGTTGTTCAACCTTAGGGTATAATTAGCTTTATATTTACCCTTTGGACTAAATTAATCCTTAAAGTAATGAATCTGATAGAGGAATTCAACGAGTACCGCGCCAAAATGAACGAGCGAATCATGTCTGAGGACAATAAGGTGATCAAGCGCTTTTTTAATTTGGACACCAATACCTATGCAGAGGGGGAGTTGGACGTGAAAACCAAGGAAATGATTGGGTTGGCCTGTTCGATGGTGTTGAGATGCGATGACTGTATCAAATACCATTTGGGAAAATCTTTTGAAGCAGGTGTAGGCCGAAAAGAAGTTTTCGAAGTTTTTTCCATTGCCATGATTATCGGAGGATCGATTGTCATCCCTCATTTGCGCAGAGCCGTAGAATACTGGGAAGAACTTGAAAATCAAGGCTAAAGGATATGTTTAAGCGGGATTTAGATCTTGAAAAGCGGTGGTCCAAACTCTTGGATGGCCTCAAGGATACCATTGGAAAAAAACCCAATGACCTAAATGGCGTACTCTTCTTGATAGGAGTGCAAGAGTTAGGTCAGGGAACGAGGACTTTTTCCAAAGAACAAAAACAGGATTTGATGCACATTGCCGTTTGTAAGGTGCTTAGCTATGGCGGATTTTACGAACTAGACTTTGTAGATCAGGAAGGATGGCCTCATTGGAAGATGGTAAAAGAACTGCCTCACTTTGACTTGCTGGAACAGGAAAAACTACTCAAACTACAAGTCCTAGAATACTTCGAAAAAGAGTATCAAATCGAAATCTAAATGAAGTTAATCTCATATAATGTAAACGGGATCCGATCCGCCATGAATAAGGGATTTGTGGATTGGCTTCGTGAAGAAAATCCGGATATCATTGGTTTACAGGAAATTAAAGCTCAGGAAAAGGATATTGATCCCGCTGTTTTCCAAGACTTAGGATACGAATTGTATTGGCTTCCGGCTGTGAAAAAAGGGTATAGCGGTGTGGCTATTTTCACCAAGATCAAGCCCAAATCTGTGAAATACGGAATGGGATTGAGCAAGTACGATGATGAAGGGAGAATGATTCAAGCAGACTTTGAAGGCTTTTCCTTTATCTCTTCCTACTTTCCATCAGGCACCACAGGAGATGTTCGTCAGGATTTCAAGTATGAGTTCTTGGATGATATCTATGGTTACATGCAGGATTTAAGAAAAGAAAATCCAACGCTCATTTTGAGTGGTGATTATAATATTTGCCATAAGCCCATAGACATTCACAATCCTGTTTCAAATAAAAACTCTTCCGGCTTCCTTCCTGAGGAAAGGGCATGGATGGACAAGTTTACAAACTCAGGATTTATTGACACCTTCAGACAGTTTAACCCAGAGCCCCATCAATACACTTGGTGGAGTTTTCGCGCAAATTCAAGAGCAAAAAATCTTGGTTGGCGAATAGATTACCATATGGCAACCAAGGAATTGCAAAACAAACTGAAAAGTGCCGTAATTTTGTCGGATGTGAAGCATTCAGACCATTGTCCGATTGTATTAGAAATTGATTAAAAAAAGACAAAAAGATATACCTCATAGATTATTTCTCAGATGAAGTCTATAAAAATTTCAATTCCATCTCTGATAGAGAACATTAAGATCATCGAAAGCTTCATTGATAATGCCAAAGAAAACTTCGAGATCAACGATGACATCTATGGGAATATCATGATCTCTGTAACCGAGTGCATCAGCAATGCCATCATCCACGGAAATCAAAATGATAAAAATAAGCTTGTTCATCTGGAACTAAGAATGGAAGACGATCAGCTGAAATTCATCATAGAGGACGAGGGAGAAGGTTTCGATCTTGCACTTTTACCAGATCCTACCGAACCGGAAAACATCGAGAAGCCAGGAGGAAGAGGAATATTCTTGATCCGACATTTGAGTGATGATGTGAAGTTTGAGGAGGGAGGAAAGAAAACAATACTTTCCTTTTACATGGATTGAGACATGGCAATCAATTTCTTTACAGAAGACATCAAGTTTGATTTGCCACAAAAGCAGAAAAGGAAAACTTGGCTTAAACAAATCGCGCAATCTGAAAATTTCAAAGTAGGTGAATTGAATTTCATCTTCTGCTCTGATGAGTATCTCTATCAGATAAATGTAGATTACCTTAATCACCATACTTATACTGATATTATCACTTTTGACAACTCGGAAGAAGAAAAACTGATCGAAGGTGACATTTTCATCAGTATTGATCGAGTCAGAGAAAATGCTCAAAAACATAATCAAGAAGAAAAGTCTGAACTCAGCAGAGTAGTTTCACATGGTCTCTTACACCTTATGGGCTATAAAGACAAAACAAAATCCGACGCTGAGGTAATGAGGAGTAAAGAAGCACTAGCTATAGAATTATTTCAATCAATGTAATCGTTCCACGTGAAACATGGAATTCTAAGTAAGAAAACTGTTTCACGTGAAACACCAATAATCAAAAATCATGTTTCCAAAATATGATGTGATAGTAGTAGGTGCGGGACATGCAGGCTGTGAAGCCGCGCATGCAGCTGCAAAAATGGGTTCTAAGGTATTGCTATGTACCATGAACATGAATACCATTGCCCAAATGTCATGCAACCCAGCTATGGGTGGAGTAGCAAAAGGCCAAATCGTCCGTGAAATAGATGCACTTGGAGGGATGTCAGGAATAATCTCGGACAAATCCATGATTCAATTCCGAATGCTTAACCGGTCAAAGGGTCCTGCTATGTGGTCTCCAAGAACCCAAAATGACAGGATGAGATTTGCCGAAGAATGGAGACTGGCTTTGGAACAAACTCCAAATGTCGATTTTTGGCAAGAGATGATCAGTGGCCTTTTAGTGAAAGACGGTAGGGTGCGAGGAGTTAGAACCGGGATCGGTATAGAAATCGAATCTGAATCAGTGGTGTTGACGAATGGAACATTTCTAAATGGAATAATCCATATTGGAGAAAAACAATTCGGGGGAGGAAGAACAGGAGAGTCAGCAGCCAAAGGAATCACCGAACAATTGGTACTGTTGGGCTTTGAAGCAGGAAGGATGAAAACCGGTACTCCTCCAAGAGTAGACGGAAGAAGCCTAGATTATTCAAAAATGGAAGAACAACTCGGGGATGAAAAGCCAGAGAAGTTTTCCTATTTAGACAGCACAAGCCCACTTGAAACTCAAAGAAGCTGCTGGATTACGTACACCAATAAAGAGGTACACCAAACCTTAGAAACAGGCTTTGACCGGTCACCCATGTTTAATGGTCGAATCCAAGGCTTAGGCCCAAGATATTGCCCAAGCATTGAGGACAAAATCAACCGATTTGCAGAAAGGGAAAGACATCAGATTTTCGTAGAACCAGAAGGCTGGAACACAGTAGAAATCTATGTAAATGGATTCTCTACTTCTTTACCAGAAGATGTTCAATACAAAGCCCTGAGACAAATCCCAGGATTTGAAAATGCAAAAATGTTCCGCCCTGGATATGCGATTGAATACGACTTTTTCCCACCAACGCAACTTAAACTTACTCTTGAGACACATTTGATCGAGAATCTATTCTTTGCAGGTCAGATCAACGGAACTACAGGTTATGAGGAAGCAGCCTGTCAAGGTTTGATGGCAGGCATCAATGCGAGCTTGAAAGTACAGGAAAAAGACCCATTTGTTTTGCAAAGATCGGAAGCATACATCGGTGTGTTAATCGATGATTTGATCAACAAAGGGACCGAGGAGCCTTACAGAATGTTTACCTCAAGAGCAGAATTCAGACTATTGCTGAGACAGGATAATGCTGACTTGAGATTAACAGATTTGGGATACAAAATCGGCTTGGCTGATGAAGATAGGCATCAAAAAATGCTGGAAAAGAAATCTGAAACAGCCAAATTGATCAATGACCTGAAGCAAAAGCGATTTGCTCCTGAGGAAATCAATGTAGGTTTGACAGAAATAGAAACCGCTACCATCACTGAAAAAATCAGCGCTGAGAAACTTCTCAAACGTCCTCAAGTAGGAATGGATGAATTGAAAAAAATTCATCCTGATCTGAAAAGCTATTTGGACAAATACACCAAGGAAGTTCTCGAACAAGCTGAAGTACAAATCA
>CALRRX020000064.1:0-9902 GCA_943370675.1 Reyranella massiliensis 521
TGGCGATCTCAAACTTGAAAATTTGAATGTGTCTCCTGATGGATTTTATCCCACTGCCACAGGGAT
Source organism: Reyranella massiliensis 521 (assembly GCA_943370675.1). Classification (GTDB taxonomy): domain Bacteria; phylum Bacteroidota; class Bacteroidia; order Cytophagales; family Cyclobacteriaceae; genus Algoriphagus. The sequence goes on from CALRRX020000064.1 coordinate 67, forward strand.
GGACATTCGAATTAAAGCCAAAGGCCAAGTAACCATCCAGTGGAAATGATTAGGATATCAGACTTTGAAAGGTGGTGATGCCTTTGGATTGGGCTTTTGCCAGAAGCTTTAAAAATAGCTGTGCAGTCAAAAAGGCATCTCCTGCAGCGGTATGCCGATCATCCATGGCGATTTGGTAGCGCTTACAAAGGGAATCCAAGCTAAAGTCTTCTTTTTTGATGCTGCTCAAGTCGTGCATGGGCCCATGTTCCAGTCGAACCGCCAAGTGATAGGTATCGATGACTGGATTTTTGAGCTGGGTGATTCCGAATGGTTTTAGGAAGTTTTTCAGGATTTCAAGATCAAAGCCGATGTGATGCCCTACGATGATGCTGTTGCCAATGTAGTCAAGCACATTAATCGCAAATTCTTCTTTTGAAAGGGTGTTTGGTACATTCACCAGCCCATGAATCGCTGCTGTTTTTTTACCTGAATCGGTCGCTTCAGGATACCACTCGACTGACTGATGAATCAGAATTTTTACTTTCGAAATTTTCACACCACCAAAAGAGAGGATGGAATCTTTTCCCGGATCCAAACCGCTGGTTTCGGTGTCCAGCACTGTAAAAATGAGCTGATCTACTTTTCTTATTCCCGGAATCCGATCTGCATTTGCAACAAGATAGCTTTGGACAAATGAGGTCTTTGGTGTCTCGGCCTTCCAAAATTCCCACCAACTCATCGTCTAAAGTAGTCAAGTTGAAATCGAATGTGGATCATTTCCTGGAGCTCAGCGATAGGCGTAAAGGTGTTTTTGAGCAATTGACGCTGGAGTTTTCCAAGTGATTTTGGATCAAGGTACCTGCCGTTATTTCCATTGGAAATGCCTTCCAAAGCCCTCATTCGCATGAGGATTTCATAGGCTTTTCCCGCCTGCTGGAAAAGCTCAGTATAGGTAGGTTCAATCTCCGCAAGCTTTTCGAAGCGCTTGAAAGTATTGTTTATGCCGACCACTTCATGGCTCAGAATCAGCAGTCTTGCCAGATCCGTCAGGGGAAGCATCGCCCTGCCTTTGAGATCAAAGCGATCTTTGTGCTCTCCGGATTTTTCCACGATAAAGTCTTTGAAAAAGCCTAGGGGCGGAGGATTTTGCATGGCATTCTGCCCCATGAAGCTGAGAAAGGCTTTCTTTTTTCGGATTTCCTCGTAGATGTGAAGTGTCAGTTCCTCGGCAAGGGAGGCGACGCCTTTTACCGGTCTGAAATCAAAAAAGATGGAGGATTTCAGCAAGGCTTCAGGAGTAGGCCGCATGATCCAGTCGCTGAAATTTCTTTTCCAGACCGAAATTGGCTGTACCCATTCGGGATTATTGGCCATCATTTTTGCCGGACAGGCATCAAACCTGCAAGCCAAAAGCACCTCGATCACCTGCTCTCCGAGACGTAGAAAATATTCCTTGGCCTTTTCGGATTGTCCTTCGGGAACATCTTGGTAAAGAATAGCATTGTCAAGGTCGGTTCGCAAAAGCTGCTCTTCTCTTCCTTCACTGCCTAGGGAAAGGAAGCAAAAGGGAACTTGATCCATGTCCGGAAAAGCGGAAGCAAGATGTTGCCTTCCGATCTCCAAGGCCTGAGTGATGATCACGTCATTGATTTCTGTCATGACAGAAGCTACAAAGTCCATGGCGACTTCATTTTCCAGGTAGTAACGAAGCATTTGCTCCGCCCGATCTCTGATTTTCCGCATTTCAGATACCTCAACCGTATTCATCAAGGCATGGATTAATACCGCGGGGCTATTGCCCATGGAAAGGAAAATATCATGATCGGAGATCAATCCACAAATCGGACTTTGTGAAGTGCCATCCTCAGTAAGTACCAAGTGGTGCAGCCGATGGCGGATCATCGCCAAATACAAGGTGGAAAAGCTATCAGACTTTTTGCAGGTGATCACCGGTGAGGTCATCACCTTGGAGACTGATTCGGAAGGAGAAATACCCGCAGCCAAAACCCGGGTTCGGAGATCCTTGTCTGTCAGAATACCAAGCGGAAATCCAGATGCTCCACTGATGATGATACTGCTGACTTGGGCTTTTGCCATCAATTCGGCAGCATTCTGAATGGTGGTTTCTGGAGCACAGGTTAAGACTTTCTCGGAAACTTTGACTTCGGACTGATCAGAAAAGATCAAAAGAGAGTTGTCTCCGGTTGGTTTTTTGAATTCGCTTCTGGCTTTTTGACCTTGGGAAAGATCCTGTCTGACCACGACTTGACCTGCCGCAAATCCTGCTGCAAAGAATAAAGCAACTCGGCTATTCCGCTCCAGGATCTTTTCAAAGACAGCCACTGGAATGGCGTAAACCAGACTGTTTTCGATGATTTTGGAAGTTAGTAAGTAGGGCCGTCTGCCTAACAGTGCCAAGACTCCAAAGACGTCTCCCTCGTCACAGATTTCCCGGATTTCTTCGCCTTTAGAGGTGTTTTCCACCAGGTGGATGGTGCCTTCTTTCAAGACAAAGAAACTGGGCTGTGCAGGTTCGCCTTGGGTAAACAGGATCTCGCCTTTTTCCAAATACTGAATCTCCACCTGCTGCGCTACCTGGACCAGATCTTCCTTTTCCAAAAAAGAAAAAGGAGGAAACCTGTAAAGGAACTCAGCAACTCGGTTGACGATGACGTTCATAGTAGATGCAAGAGGCTAGAATCAAGACGTAAGATGCTAGAAATAAGAAGTTAGACAAAAGATAGTAGATGCAAGATTTCAGTGTCAGGTCCGTATTTACGCTGCACTTTTTTTGTGCTATTCAATTAATCCTTTTTAGAGTATCCCAAACGGCTGTTTGAGCTTTTCCAAAGTTCGAAACTTTAGAAAAGCTTTAGTAGGCAGTACTTTTAAGGCCTTGCGTCTAACCTCTGTCTTTATTTTCTTCCTTCAATGATTTTCTCTACCACTTCCGGATCGAGTAGCGTAGAGGTGTCGCCCATGCTGTCGGTGCTTCCTTCGGCTACTTTTCTCAGGATTCGACGCATGATTTTTCCGGATCGGGTTTTTGGAAGTCCCGGTACGATTTGAATTTTATCCGGCTTGGCGATCGGACCAATGATCTTGGACACCATCTCTTTGATCTCATTGATCAGATTTTCCTCAGTTCGATTGGTCATGTCGCAGATCACGTAGGCGTAGATGCCTTGGCCTTTGACCTCGTGAGGATAGCCCACCACAGCGGATTCGATGACTTTTGGATGTTCGTTGATCGCGTTTTCTACTTCAGCCGTGCCCATTCGGTGGCCGGAGACGTTGATCACGTCGTCCACTCGTCCGAGGATTCGGTAGTAGCCATCGTGGTCACGCTTCACTCCGTCACCGGTGACGTACATGTTTTTATAGGTGGAAAAGTAAGTTTGCTTGCAGCGATCGTGATCTCCGTAGGTCGTACGGATCATGGATGGCCAAGGGAATTTGATGCATAGGTTGCCCTCTACTGAATTACCTGTCAGCTCATTCCCTTCAGCATCTACGATGCAAAGTTGGATACCAGGAAGTGGTAAAGTAGCATAAGCTGGCTTGGTCGGGGTAATCCCGGCAAGTGGAGAAACTAGAATACCTCCCGTTTCGGTTTGCCACCAGGTGTCTACAATAGGGCAGTGACCTTTTCCGATATGCGTATGGTACCAATGCCAAGCCTCCTCGTTGATCGGTTCGCCTACCGAACCCAAGACTTTTAGGGAGCTCAGGTCGTAGCCTTCGATCGGTTCGGTGCCAAAGGCTTGAAGGGCTCGGATGGCCGTTGGTGCGGTGTAGAATACGTTGACTTTGTGCTTTTCAATCACCTGCCAGAATCGGCTTGGATTAGGATAAGTTGGTACACCTTCAAACATCAGCGTGGTAGCACCAGCCAAAAGCGGTCCGTAAACTATGTAGGAGTGACCTGTAATCCATCCTATATCCGCAGTACACCAATAGACATCGCCAGGAGAGTACTGAAACACGTTTTCAAAAGAGTATTTGGTGTACACCATATAGCCACCGGTGGTATGGACGACGCCTTTTGGTTTTCCGGTAGATCCGGAAGTGTATAGGATAAACAGCATGTCTTCGCTGTCCATTTCTTCAGGAGCATTTTCATCGGATTGTCCCTCCACTACTTCATCCCACCAAAAATCTCTTCCCGTTACCATATTGGTCTCCTGACCGGTTCGCTTGTAGACGATGACGGTTTCTACCGAGGATTTCTCCAATGCTTCATCCACTACCCCTTTGACGGTGATTTTCTTATTTCCACGATAGTTTCCATCTGAGGTCAGGACAGCTTTGGCTTGGCAGTCGTTGATACGATCAGCGAGGGAAGTGCTAGAAAATCCCGCAAAAACCACCGAATGAATCGCACCGATTCGAGCGCAAGCCAACATGGCAATGGCTGCCTCGGGTACCATTGGCATGTAGATGATGACGCGGTCGCCTTTCCCGATTCCTTTTGCTTTGAGTGCATTGGCAAATTTGCAAACCTCATGAAAAAGCTGTCGATAGGTAAGCGTTCTGGTGGGTTCATCTGGCTCATTAGGTTCCCAAATGATTGCTGGTCGGTCACCAATGGTATAGAGTTGCTTTTCAAAAATATTCTCAGTGATGTTCAGCTTTGCACCGTCAAACCATTTGACTTCCGGGCCTTCAAAATTCCACTTAAGCACCTTGTTCCATCGCTTTCTCCAATGAAAAGAATCAGCAATCCTAGCCCAGAATTCTTCTGGCTGAGCAATGCTTTTTTGGTACTCGTAGAGGTATCCGCTGAGGGTATGCAGTCTGTCACTCATGATAAAAGGGTAGTTTGAGCTTAAATAAACTATTGAATATTAATGGTTGTGAGCCTCTCCGGCTCCTTTTGGAATTCGGATTTCCTGAATCAAATCCTGAACCTCCTGTGGTGGAGGCGGTGTGACTAGAGATACGGCATAGCACACTAGGACGTTGAGAAACATTCCCACCGATCCAATGCCTTCAGGAGAAATACCCCACCACCAATGGGCTGCCGAGTTTAATTCAGGATTGATAAACTTGAAGTAGGAGATGTAGCCAATCGTGAAGACCAATCCGGTGATCATTCCTGCAATGGCTCCTTCACGGTTGATACGGGTGGAAAAGATGCCCAAAATGATCACAGGGAAAAAGGACGCTGCCGCTAAGCCAAATGCAAAGGCAACCACTTCTGCGACAAATCCCGGAGGATTTACTCCAAAATATCCTGCGAAAACCACGGCTCCACCTGCTGCTAGGCGGGCGATTTGCAATTCTTTTTTCTCTGAAATTTCCGGCTTAAAGGTCTTTACCAAATCTCTGGATACAGAGGTGGAAATGACCAAAAGCAATCCAGCAGCGGTAGAAAGCGCAGCTGCCATTGCTCCAGCAGCGACAAGCCCTACCACCCAATCCGGCAATTCGGCGATTTCCGGACTCGCCAAAACCATGATGTCTTTGTCAATGGTAAGCTCGTTGGTAGTTGGGTCTGCCAAGTACTGTACTTTTCCATCGGCATTCTTATCCTCAATTTTGATCAGATTGGTCTTTTGCCAATTTTGAACCCATTCGGGCAGGGTGCTGATCTCTTTTTCAGAAGTGGAATTGATCGCATTGTAAATTCCAAAAGCAGCCACCGCTGGGGCAGTGGTATATAGGATGGCTATAAAAATCAGGGCATATCCTGCCGAAAGTCGGGCATCCTTCACCTTTGGCACTGTGAAAAATCGCACAATCACGTGAGGCAATCCTGCCGTACCGACCATCAGCGCCAAAGTGATCATAAACATGTCGGTCATGCCTTTTCTCCCCGAAGTATAGGCTGCAAAGCCCAAGTCAGTGAGCACGCCATCGAGTTTTTCCAAAAGAGGAACACCGCCTTCTACTGTTGCCCCAAGACCCAACTGTGGAATTGGATTGCCGGTCAATTGCATGGAAATAAAGATTGCGGGTACCATGTAAGCAAAAATTAGCACGCAATACTGCGCCACTTGGGTGTAAGTAATGCCTTTCATCCCGCCTAATACGGCATAGAAAAATACAATGCACATCCCAATGACCACGCCCCATTCGATGGGGATTTCCAAGTATCGGGAGAAAACAATTCCTACTCCGCGCATCTGACCAGCCACATAGGTGAAGGAAATAAACAGTGCACAAATCACTGCTACCACTCGGGCTTTGTTGGAATAGTAGCGGTCTCCGACAAAGTCAGGAACGGTGAATTTTCCGAATTTTCTCAGGTAAGGGGCCAGAAGTAAGGCTAATAACACATATCCACCTGTCCAACCCATGAGGTAGACCGAACCGTCATATCCAGCAAATGAAATCAGCCCAGCCATGGAAATAAAGGAAGCCGCAGACATCCAATCTGCCGCTGTAGCCATGCCGTTTGCCAATGGAGAAACACCCCCTCCAGCCACATAAAATTCCTGAGTAGAACCGGCACGAGTCCAAATCGCAATGCCGATGTATAAGGCAAAACTAAGCCCGACGAGTAGGTAGGTCCAGGTAAGAATGTCCATGTCAGTCTTCGTTTACGTCAAACTCCCGATCCAGCTTGTTCATCCGAACTACATAGACAAAAATCAGCACTACGAAGGCATAGATTGAACCTTGCTGCGCAAACCAAAATCCGAGCTTGAATCCTCCAAGTTGAATAGAATTAAGCGGCTCGACCAAGAGGATACCGAATCCAAAAGAGACGACAAACCAGAGCACTAGAAGAACCAGCAAAGTCCGGAGGTTTTTTCTCCAGTACTTTTTCATTTTCTCAGATACTTGAGACATGGATTTTGGGTTTTTAGGTAGACTTCACCCGCGAACCAATTTAGCTTAAATGCCAAAGAAAATTCTTGGGGATTTCATTTTGTTAATCAAAAATGAAATACTTGAATCTTAGCACAGAATCCAAACTGTTCATTGAAAAGTTGATAAAAATCTGCCTTTTAAGCTTCTTTTCTCAAATAAGATACTCAGAAGCCATAGCTAGTGCCGCTGCAATAAAAGTGACCATCAGTTTATTCAACTGAAACTTGTGATGTGGGCTGCTTTCAAAAAAGATGGTGGTAGAAATATGCAAAAATCCTCCCGTCACCAAGCCATACAGGATTCCAATACCTTGCTTGGACAGAAGCCCATTTTCAATAAAAAGCGAACTCGAAAACATTCCTAGCGGAGAAGCCAAAGCAAACACGGTAAGCAATAGAATTGTCCATTTTTTACTGAGAGAAGCCGAAAGCACTGCTGCCAAGGCAAATGCAGCGGGACCTTTGTGCATGATAATACCCAGCAGGACAGTGTTGTTACTGTGTACATGGGTTAATTCACCACTGCTTGCACTTACAGTTTCTCCATGAGAAAGCAAGGTGCCTTCCAAAAAGGCATGGATAAACAATCCGACCATCAGGGTGATCACTCCTTTTGAGGATTCGGACTTGTGCTTGTGAATATGCCCGTGCTCGATACCTGATGACCAAAACTCTAATAGCTGCTGAAGCAAAAAGCCAAATAGGATGTAAAGTCCCATTTCTCCCGTCCCAAAATCGGAGGAAAAGAGTTCGGGAATAATGTGAAGGATGGTGATCGAAAATAGGTAGGAGCCTGCAAATACCAGGACCAACTTGAAGTATTTCTCACGAAAAACCGGCGCAAAGAAGACCAACAGTCCCGCAAACATGGCGGTGAGAAAGAGCAAAAGAAAGTTTATAACCATGAATCTGTGTCGGTACTCCCGGTTTCAAAGGAGCACTTGCCGATGTAACTGTCGCAAAGGTACAAAAATTCAATAATGTTGCATTTATGTTTTTACTTCACCGGAAAGGAAAGGTACTTCCGCAATTCAGGACTGGCATAAAGTTTTATCCCTGATCCTTTTTCATTGTAAATCAAGATCATTTCCACCTCGCTATTCGCAGAGTCCAGCGCCATTGCTTCTCGCCAACCTTGTACCATTAGTGCCTCAGAGATTACTCCAGCCTTTTTTCCACTAGGCGCCAAGACACTTACTGCCAGTAGACCGTGCGCCACTGGATATCCCGTTCTAGGATCTAATTGAAAGGCTTTTTTTACAGAATCTTGGGTATAAAACGTGTTAAAATCACCCGAAGTAGCTATCGCACGATCGGCCAAAGCGACCAAACCTTCTGCTTTTGCACCCAAGGAGTCCATTGGAAAAATGACTTTTGATTTCCAGAGTTCCTCCTTCTCATTTACCCCTTTGGCCAAGGTGTATCGACCCAGCTGGAGGAAATAATTTTTGACACCTTTTGATTCTAAAAACACCGAAATCCGGTCCAAGGCGATTGCTCTGCCATAATCGGTTAGATCAAGAGTCAAACCTGATTTGGTTTTTCGTATCAGAGTGTCTGTGACTACGAGCTTGGAGATCCCTACCTGAGTAAGGACTTCAGCCACATCAACGCTGTCTTGGAGTCTTGCTCCTGAGGAAGAAAAAGTCCAGATCTTTTGAAGTGGGGCAATACTAGGATCCCAGGCTTGTTTTAAATCCAGATGCTCCTTTTGTGTGGCCTGAAGAAGTTGAACCAGATCTTTTGAAGGATTAAGGAGGGTGTCTTTTTGATTGAGTTGGGAAAGTTCGGATCCTGAAGTTAGAGCAAGTTGCTGAGCTAGGCTGTTCAAAATCGAATCAAAAGAAGTTTTTTGAACAGCTGCTTCTGAATGATATAAAACCAAGTAAGGCTGTGCTAAAAATTCACCTGTCACTTGGTTGAGTCCGTTTTCTCCGACTTCATTTTGCGAAGTAGAAGAAGGACCGCTCATTGAGCGAAAAAAGTAAACTACTAAAACCATCAAGAGCAAAACAATTGAGTAGATGAGGTTTTTGCGTGCGTTTTGATTCATTACAGCTAGAATTGGGTGTTCAAAGTTAGGCCTATTTTTTTGTCCCTAGGTTGAAAACTCCAAAGTCCTACGCATGTGCTTTTGTTTATATTTGTGCGTATCCGTTTTGTCATGAGAGAAGATTACCTGAAAGGAGATGAGGAAAATTTAAGTCCCAAAGACCGGGAATTTGAGCGGGCATTGCGCCCACTCAGTTTTGATGATTTTACCGGTCAGGCCAAAATCCTCGAAAATCTCCGCGTCTTTGTTCATGCCGCCAAAAAGAGAAAAGAGCCCCTAGATCACGTGCTGCTGCATGGCCCTCCCGGACTTGGCAAAACAACCCTGAGTAACATCATCGCCAACGAACTTCAAGCTGGAATCAAAATCACCTCTGGACCGGTGTTGGACAAGCCTTCAGATTTGGCTGGTTTGCTGACGAACTTGGAGGAAGGCGACGTGCTTTTTATCGACGAGATTCACCGACTTAATCCCATCGTGGAGGAATACCTCTATTCAGCCATGGAGGATTTTCGGATCGATATCATGCTGGATTCCGGACCCAATGCCCGTTCGGTACAGATTTCTCTGAGTCCATTTACCCTGATTGGAGCTACGACTCGCTCGGGTTTGCTGACTTCTCCGCTTCGGGCTCGCTTCGGGATCAATTCCCGATTGGAGTACTATGACGCCAAATTGCTGACCGATATCGTGACCCGATCAGCGGGAATTTTGCAAACTCCGATTGATGAGGTCGCAGCGTATGAAATCGCACGCCGTAGTCGTGGTACGCCCCGAATCGCGAACATGCTGCTTCGCCGAACTCGTGATTTTGCAGAAGTCAAAGGAAATGGAACCATCACACTAGAAATCGCCAAAATTGCGCTCAATGCGCTGGATGTGGATGAAAATGGCTTGGACGAAATGGACAACCGAATCTTACTGACCATCATCGAAAAGTTTAAAGGTGGACCCGTTGGGCTCAGCACCATCGCTACTGCCTG
>CALRRX020000065.1:0-9891 GCA_943370675.1 Reyranella massiliensis 521
GTCCATCACACCACCTACTGAAGCAATGGCGATTCTATTGGAACTTGGTAATGGAAAGATGCAACGCGTGGATGTGACCTTTGGAGCTGGATTTGGTTCGCAATCCAGTAGATCCATTCATTTGCCAGAAGGAGTGAAATCAGCCCTGATGATTACTTACAAGGGAGAGATGATTCCACTTACTATTTTCAGCATGGAATAATTACCGGTAGAGTTCTCCCGGTTTAGCAGTACAAATGTCACTGATGAGGTCAGCTACCTTGTCAGTGACATCTTCGAAGTATCGTTTTCCTTTTTCAGGTGTCGCTTTCTTCGGATTGCCAATTCCTGTATCTTCTGTGACTTGAGACCATTTTCGCTCCGCCCAAGCCCATTTTTCGCGAATACCTCGGATCACTGACTTTTTCTCATCTCCGTCTCCTGCTTCTTCCACCGGAAGGATCAATTCAGGGTGCAGGTATTGAATCAAGGCGGTTTCCATCTCATCCGCATGGTCACCGGCTTCTTCAAAGTAGATGCTTTTGTCCAAGGCTTGGTACCAATTGCAAGTAAAGAGCATCATCTCTGGAAATTTCAGGCCAAGCTCCCGAAGCATGGGTTGGAAATTGTTTCCTCCGTGACTGTTGAGAATCAGAAGTTTTTTCAATCCCTGACGATTCAAAACTTCAATAATATCCTGAAGAATGATGAGTTGGGTGCTTGGATAGATGTTCATGTCCAAGTAAATGTCAGATTGCCCGGTATTCACTCCAAAAGGAATGGTCGGAAGAACCACGACTTTATTTCCTTTTTCCCAAGCCTTTCTCGCTCCTTCTGCCGAAATCGAATCTGCTTCAAACACATCAGTGCCATAGGGCATGTGGTAATTGTGTGCCTCAGTGGCACCCCAAGGCAAGATGGCGAGTTCGTAGCGGAAAGTTTTCAGATCTTTCCAATTGGCTTCTTTCAGGATATAGGGTCTCATGGATTTATTCGGAGATTTGGACGTACGGAAGGGGTTATGTTAGCCAAAATTGATAATTTGACTCCTCGATTCTAAAATACGTTTCATGTCTCAAAGAAGAAAGTTTATCAAGCAATCCGTCCTTGGATCTGCTTTATTTTTACCGGGTGTGTCCACCGCCTTCGCTCAAAACCTAGATAAAAAATCACCAGCGGGAGAAAAGCCTTTAATCTTATCTACCTGGAATCACGGGGTTCCTGCCAATGCTGACGCTTGGGCAAAGCTAAAGGAAACAGGCAGCATCTTGGATGCAGTGGAAGCTGGGGTAAGAAATACAGAGTTGGATATGGATAATCTTTCCGTAGGTCTTCAAGGACTTCCGGATCGAGAAGGAATTACCACTTTGGATGCCTCTATCATGACAGGAGATGGTTCTTGCGGATCGGTTGCCTTTGTCCGTCAGATCAAGCATCCCATTTCCTTGGCAAGGGCGGTGATGGAGAAAACACCTCACGTCATGTTGGCGGGAGAAGGGGCGCGTCAGTTTGCGATAGCTCAGGGTTTTCCTTTGGAGGAAGAGGTCCTCAGTCCTAAAGCTAAAATCGAGTACGACAAGTGGAAAGTCACCAGTCAATACAAACCGATTATCAATATTGAGAATCACGATACCATAGGAATGATCGGCATCGATGCCAATGGGAAGTTGGCAGGTAGCTGTACGACCAGTGGATTGGCTTACAAAATGCACGGAAGGGTAGGAGATAGCCCGATCATCGGGGCAGGATTGTATGTGGACGATGAAGTCGGAGCAGCGACTGCCACTGGTTTGGGGGAGACGATTATCCGGATTTGTGGTAGCTTTTTGATCGTGGAATTGATGCGTCAAGGCAGGACTCCACAAGAGGCCTGCGAAGAAGCAGTGAAGCGGTTGGTTTCAAAGACAAAAAATGTCAAAGACATTCAGGCGGGTTTTTTGGCCATTAATAAATATGGAGAGACTGGCGCTTATGCCGTGCATCCTGGTTTTAATTTTGCAAAAGCTACTGAATCAGGGAATATTCTCATCGACGCAAACAGTCATTTCAAGCCATGAGTAAGATTTTGCTGGAGGCCCCGGTTTTCAATCTGCAAGGATCCTTGGAAGCTGCCGAACAGGGGATTGATCGATTGGAACTTTGTGCCAACTTTCCGGAAGGTGGAGAGACGCCGAGCGCAGGGATGTTACGTTTTCTGAAAAGTGAAGTCGATATCCCCGTTTTCGTGATGATCCGCCCGAGAGGTGGAGATTTTGTCTATTCCCAAAAGGAGCTGTTGGTGATGAAGCAGGATATTCAGATTTTGGGTGAGATGGGCGCGGATGGATTTGTATTTGGTGTGCTGGATGAGCAAGGGTTTGTAGACCAAAAGGCAAATGAATTTCTGAAAAGAGCGGCAGGGGGCAAACCTTGTACGTTTCATAGAGCTTTTGATGCTTCGGCTGATTTGTTTGATTCGTTGGAAAAGATCATTGACTTGGGATTTGATCGGATTTTGACCTCAGGTGGTAAAAACTCCCTCACCGAAGGATTGGAAACGGTGACTCAACTTTTGCTAAAAGCAAAAGAACGGATAATCATCATGCCAGGTGGGGGAACCAAGGCTGAACATGTGCCTATTCTTAAGGAGTCTGGTTTTTTGAAAGAAGTACATGCTTCTTGTAAGTTGGCCAAAGCTTCGGATAATCAATTTGTCAATCCTGACCTTTCATTTTCTTCTGCACCATTGGATTATTCCAAACATTTTGGGATAGACCCTGTAGTGGTAAAAGGATTCAAAACTGTGCTGTAATTCAAGATGAAAAGATTTTGGGGTGTTTGGGTTGGGATGCTGCTAGTGAGTGCCTGTGGTCAGATTGCGGAGCGAAAGCAGCCTCCTCCGAGTTTGTACCAGCTTTCACAATCTGATCTTGATCTCAGCGGTGAACAATTGGCGCGGGGCTATTGTGCTTCTTGCCATGTGATGCCTGAGCCCGAGGTCTTGGATAAAGCAACTTGGGAGAAAGTTCTTCCTGACATGCGCAAGCGAATGGGCTTGTACTTGGAGGAGGATTTTGGAACGACTCTTCCTGAAGATGAAGGCGTGCCCGAGGGGATTTATTCTAAAATTCCATTCATCACCCGTGAAAAATGGCAAAAGCTTCAGTCTTACTATTTGGAAAATGCACCTGATAAACCTCTCCCTCAAGTATCTAAAGCGCAACCTAGTGCAGGAATTCCCGGATTTCAGCTAGAACAGCCAAAGTTTCCTTTTATCCGATCAAGCCTGACCACCATGCTTCGAGTGCATCCCAAAACCGGGAATTTGTGGTTGGGTCATCGCTTTAGGGCATTGTTTGAACTAGATCCTCGCAAAGGATTTTCCCAGCTTGATTCTATCCCCACTCCTGTAGCACCAGTGGAAATTCGGTGGAAGGAAGATCAATCCTTTCAACTTTTGACCATGGGCTTGATGGATCCAGCCAATGATTCGTTGGGAGCTGTTTCTACCTATGTGAAAAATGGGTCGACATGGAAGTCTCAGGCAGTTTTTGAAAAACTCATGCGACCTGTACATGTGGAAGAGGCGGATTGGAATGGAGACGGGAAATCCGATTACGCCATCGCCCAATTCGGTAATCACTTGGGTAAATTAAGCCTGCATTTGAGCAATGGAGACTCCTTCCAAGAGGTAATTCTTAAAAAAGACCCTGGAGCGAGGCGTTCGATGGCGCTGGATTATGAAGGGGATGGAGATTTGGATATGTTGGTTCTGATGACTCAAGCCAAGGAGGGATTAATTCTGTTTGAAAATACCGGAGGGGCAAAGTTTAAAGAACGGCAATTGTTGAGTTTTCAGCCTGCTTTTGGATCGAGTGATTTTAGGTATGAAGACATGAATGGGGACGGGAAACCCGAACTCATTTTGGTCAATGGTGACAATGCCGATCAAAGCCAAATCCTGAAATACTACCATGGTGTTCGCATTTTTGAGCAAAATAGTTCTGGCGAATTTGAGGAAAAATGGTTTTATCCTATGTATGGAGCGACAGGATTAGAGGTGGGAGACTTTGACCAAGACGGAAAAATGGATGTGGTGGCCATTGCTTTTTTTCCTGATCGGAACCAAAAACCTTATCAAAATCTGGTCTACTTTAAGCAGGAAAAGTCAGGAATCTTTCAGCCTTTTGTATTAAAAGAGCAGCTGGAAGATCATTGGCTGACCTTGACCAAAGGGGATTTGGATAGAGATGGTGACGAGGATTTGATTGTGGGAACTTTTGTGTTTGATCAGCTCTATCAGGCGCCCAAGGAAAGTTGGAGACCATTTATCGTCTTGAGAAATCAGGTAAAATAATCTTTTGAATTAGCTTTATTAATCCAAATTCTCAATTGATTATTGGGAATAATTTGTTCTATTTTTTCATTTTTCACTGAAAATCAGTAGCTTCTTTTCTTTCTAAAAAGTAAAGCGATGGTGAAAAGTTTTCAAGGGGTAAAAGTGGTAGAGCCAAAAACCCCGGCTCAGCCTATTTTGGTGAAAGACCACATGACATCGAAGTTGGTGACTTTTGGGCCTGATGACACGATCGATCAGGTGATGGAAGCCCTGACCAAGCGAAAAATTTCCGGTGCACCTGTCGTAGATGAAGGTGGAGCATTGATTGGGATTATCTCTGAAGTGGATTGTCTTAGAGAGATTATCAAAGGAAAATATACCAATACGGTTCGCTTCCCCGCTAAAGTTCATGAGCTGATGACGCGGGATGTGATGACCTTATCTCCCGATATGACTCTTTTTGATGCTGCTCAGAAGTTTTTGGAGTATCAGATCAGGAGATTTCCGGTGTTGAAAAATGGGCAACTGGTCGGGCAGATCAGTCTCAGTGATGTGATCCGGGCCTTTCCCTCTCTCAAACATACCACCTGGTAAAGCCAAAAACGCCCCGAAATTTCGGGGCGTTTTTGGTTAGAGCTTATTTTGATTTTTCAATTGCACTTTCGACATCTTTCAGGATGTCTTCGTAATGTTCCAGTCCTACAGAAAGCCGCACCAAGCCGTCGCTGATTCCCACTTGTGCACGCTCCTCAGGAGAGAGTTTGCTGTGAGTTGTTGAAGCTGGATGGGTAATGATGCTACGGCTGTCTCCCAGATTTGGAGTGATGGAAATCATCTGAAGTTGATCGATGAAGCGTTGAGCTCGAGCAAGGCCACCTTTAAGCGTCAGTGTAATGATACCTCCACCGGCTTTCATCTGCTTGATTGCCAAGTCATGCTGAGGATGTGACTTGAGAAAAGGATATCTCACCGCATCTATTTCGGGATTTCCTTCGAAGTAAGTAGCGATTTTCAGTGCATTTTCACAGTGTCGGTCCATTCTTACGGCTAGTGTTTCCATGCTTTTGGATAGAATCCAGGCATTGAAAGGGGAGATGGAAGGTCCCGTATGCCGGGTGAAAAACTGAACTTCTTTGATCAGTTCTTTTTTTCCCAAAATCAAACCACCCAAAACGCGACCTTGTCCATCAATGTACTTGGTGGCACTATGCGTCACCATGTGCGCTCCCCATTTTGCAGGTTGCTGTAGGTAAGGTGTAGCAAAGCAATTGTCCACGACGAGAATCAGGTTGTGTGCTGCCGCAAATTTCCCTGCCCACTCTAAGTCGATGATTTCCAATCCCGGATTGGAAGGGGTTTCCAAAAAAAGCATCTTGGTGTTGGGCTGCACCAGCTTGTCCCAGTTTTGACAATCAGAGATGTCTCCGTAGGTAGAGGTAATACCCCACTTTGGAAATACGCGGGTCAGCAGTTGATGGGTCGATCCAAAGAGTGACCGAGAGGCCAAAATGTGATCTCCTTGCTGGAGGAGTGAAGCAATGCTGCCGAACATGGCGGCCATCCCTGAAGCAGTAGCAATGCCGTCTTCTGTGCCTTCTGCCCGGCAGACTTTTTCGATCAGATCGGAGGAATTAGGATTGGAATAGCGTGAGTAAATATTTCCTTGAATCTCATCAGCAAACATCGCCCTTGCTTCCTCTGCAGATTCAAAGGTAAAGCTGGAAGTGATGAAAATGGGAGAAGAATGCTCTTTGAGGTCGGATCTTCGCTGGATGCGTATGGCATCGGTTTCGAAATGAGACATAAGTTCGGTCGGTTTGAATAGAAGTTTTTCAAGTAACTGACAAAGAATTTCCCCAAAGAAGAAAACCGAACCAGAAAGTGGGGTAGAGTTGAATCTCGCCAATTTATAGTTCCCGCTTTGGGTAGGAATTGGCACCTTTCTCCTTGGCAGGGATGGTTGCCAGAGGGTCATCGAGCCTAGTCTCTCGCCTCTTCTTTATAAATCAGTTGCCTGAAGTGGCACAAAGAAAAAGGGAGAAATGGTCAAATCCAAATCTCCCTTCAATTCAGTCGTTGTATTGCGTCATGGTCTGTGCAATTCCTGCAGTGCAAAATCCATAAACCATGTCGATTGCCTTGTCCATCATAGCAGGCAGCTCGTCAAATTCCTGTTGGGTAAATCGACCCAACACATACTCCACTTGCCTTCCTTTGGGAAAATTATCTCCGATTCCCATTCGAAGTCTTGGGTAGTCTTGTCCCCCGCAGAGTTCTTCTATATTTTTCAATCCATTGTGGCCGGCAGCGCTTCCTTTAGCTCTCATCCGTAGTTTGGCAAAAGGGATGGCCATGTCATCGACCAGTACTAGGATGTTTTCTTTTGGAATAGAAAGTTCTTTCATCCAATAGTTTACAGCTTTGCCACTTAGGTTCATGTAGGTGGTTGGCTTGATTAGATGAAGTGATCTGCCTTTGTGTTTGACTTCGGACTTGAAGGCCAAACGGTCACTTTTCCAGGTCACACCTGCTTTGTCTGCCAAGCGGTCGAGGGTCAAAAACCCGATGTTGTGACGGGTGAGTTCGTATTCCGGACCTATATTTCCCAATCCTACGATAAGGTATTTCATGTGAACGTAACGAAGTATTAAGAGAGGCCTATCAGGTTTTAGAAGCCTAACAGGTCTTGATTTCATTTAAATTTAAAACAAAAAAATCCTGCTCATTGCTGGGCAGGATTCCTTGATTTTGGGATCAGGATTATTCTCCTTTCTTGCCTCTAAGTGCTCTTGGAATACCAATAGTCACGATAGACACATTTGGAGAAGTAAGAATTTCATAACCTTCAGCCTTTATTTCACCTACCTTGAAAGACTTTCCAAGGTCAAGGCTAGAAACGTCAGCTACGATGAAGTCAGGAAGGTTTTTTGCCAAACCTTTTACTTTCAATCTTCTAGTTTTGAATTCCAGTTTACCACCTTTCGCAATACCTGGAGAGCTACCTTCGATTTTCACAGGGATTTCGAATTTGATAGCTTTATCTTCAGTATAAGCCATGAAATCTGCATGAAGCAAGGTCTCACTTACAGGGTGGTATTGTGCTTCTTTCAATACGGCTTTAATGATTCTACCTTCGATGTTCAACTCAACCAAGTGAACGTCTGGAGTATAGATCAAGTCGCGGAAAAGGATCGCTGGGGAATAGAAATGAACTTGCTCAGGGATGCCTGGACCGTAAACTACACAGGGTACATTACCGGAATCTCTGATCTCGTTCAAAGCGGCACTGTCGAGATTTGCTCTTTTAAACCCTATAATCTCTAGTGTTTTCATATGTATTTGTATTTAAAATTGGTTCTTAAATAAACAGGGAGCTGATGGACGTGTGTCCTGTCACAGCATGAATTGCTTTTCCAAACAATTCCGCCACGGTCAGTACTCTGATTTTAGAAGAAGTCTGCTTCAGCTGAAGAGTGTCTGTCACGACCAATTCTTCCAAAACAGAATTCTCAATGTTTTCATAAGCTTTGCCGGAAAGTACCCCATGAGTGACGATGGCCCTTACCGAATTGGCTCCTTTTTCCTTGATAATCTGAGCAGCTTTGCAAAGTGTACCTGCTGTATCTACCAAATCATCCACGAGAATTACATCTTTGCCTTCCACGTCACCGATTACTTGCATGGATGCGACCTCGTTGGCTCTTTTTCTGTGCTTGTCACAGACAACCATTTCTACTTCGAAGTGCTTTGCAAAAGATCTCGCTCTTGCCACACCTCCCACATCTGGGGCTGCAAAGATCATATCTTTTAGCCTAAGTGTGCTCAAATAGGGCGCAAATATAGCAGAACCATTCAAATGATCCAACGGGATGTCAAAAAATCCCTGGATTTGTCCGGCATGCAAGTCGCAGGTCATGATTCTATCCGCACCGGCCGAAGTAAGCATATTGGCTATTAGTTTGGCTGCAATGGATACTCTTGGTCTGTCTTTTCGGTCTTGTCGAGCGTATCCAAAATAGGGGATGACCGCGCATACTTTGTAAGCACTCGCCCGTTTTGCAGCATCTATCATCAGGCAAAGCTCCAGTAAATTGTCGCTAGGGGGATTGGTGCTCTGTATGATAAATACAGTACAGCCTCGAATGGACTCATCAAAACTCGGAGACATCTCGCCGTCACTGAATTTTGACATAGTCAGATCGCCTAGTTTTTTACCATAGCTTTTGGCGATTTTATGGGCTAGTTCCTGACTGTTTGTGCCGGCAAATATTTTTACCTCAGACATAATTTTTGCGGAATTGGTGGAGGGAAAGGTTGAAAAGACAGATAAACAAAAGTAATGATTTTTGGAGGACAGGCTAATGTCTCTCAAGTCTCATGTGGTAAAAAATGATAAAATGACTTGACTCTAGTCAAGACTGACGTTGATTCTGTTTTTCTGTTTATTGATTCATTTTTCCGATCCTGTAAATTTTAGCAGAGGCAAATCTTTTTCACCCTTCTAAGTGGATCATTGGTGTATTTTAGCACATTACCTTCTAGGACCATGCTTATGAAAAAGACCACCCTTTTCTTGTTGAATCTGTTGATTCTGCCGCTTTGGCTGATAGGGCAGACTGTGCCCACACCAAAGTCTCATTTTGGATTTGATGTAGGAGAGCCTTACATGCTTGCTAACTTTTCCCAAACTGAAGCTTATTTCAAAAAAGTGGATGCGGCCTCCGACCGGGTCAGATACACTAGCATTGGAAAGACCGAGTTTGGTAGAGAGCAACCTATGCTTATCATCACCGCGCCAAAGAATTTTGCGCAGCTGGAGCGATACAAGGAGATTTCCCAAAAATTGGGAAGAGCTGAAATCACCGAGGCAGAGGCAAAGGCACTTTCCAGAGAAGGCAAACCTGTCGTTTGGATCGATGGTGGACTTCACGCCAACGAAGTAGTAGGAGCTCAGCAATTGATCGAGACGCTGTATCAGCTAGCTTCCAAAAACGACGAGGAAACCTTGAAGATTTTGGATGAGGTGATCATTCTGCTCGTTCATGTCAATCCCGACGGTATGGAGATCATGTCAGACTGGTACATGATGCATGAGGATAAAGCCAAGAGAAACAAAAACATTCCGGTACTTTATCAGAAGTATGTTGGGCATGACAATAACCGTGACTTCTACATGAACAACATGAAGGAGTCCACCAATATTTCTCTCCAGCAGTATGTAGAATGGCTTCCACAGATCGTCTACAATCATCACCAATCAGGCCCTGCCGGCACCGTGGTAGCAGGTCCTCCATACCGTGATCCGTTTAATCATGTCTTTGATCCGCTGATTATCACCAGCTTGGATGCGGTCGGTGCTGCGATGATCAACCGGCTTCATGTCGAAGATAAGCCGGGCTACACCCGACTCGATGGGTCTGTCTTTTCCACGTGGTGGAATGGTGGATTGCGCACTACTCCATACTACCACAATATGATCGGCATCCTGACTGAGATTGTGGGTGATCCATCGCCATATTCTATTCCATTGGTTCCAGATCGTTTGATTCCCAATAATGGCACTCCTTATCCTGTGACTCCAGGTCCTTGGGCTT
>CALRRX020000066.1:0-9804 GCA_943370675.1 Reyranella massiliensis 521
CTCAGGTTGGCTCGTTTTCACCAATAAGGCTTGATTGTCGGTTTGATTACCGATTGGTTCGAGCTGAAGAAGATACATCTCTCCAGTAAAATCATCCAAGAATCCCCGCTCAACCAATTTGGTTTGAATCTCCCCGCTCAGTGTAGATATGGGGGTGAAAGCAGGGTTTTGAAGTTTTTGGGTTTCGAGAATGCCATCCAAGTTGATTTGGGTGATGACCTGTGTTTTGGAAGAAATCAACTTCTCAAATTCTGGAAACTGCGCCTGAACCGAAGGGAGAAAATTGATCTCTTGCTCAAAGTTGATAGGTCCCTTGAATACCAATTGATTTTCTTCAAAAGCTAGGTCAAGGGCGACCACATAGTCTGAGAGGTTCAATTCTTTGATCGTGTTACTTTCTCGCGAAGTATTGATTCCACTCAGGAATTTGCCAAGTCCCTGAGAGGTCAAAATCAACCTTCCTAATCCGGAATTGGCTTCCAATTGCTCACCAAGTTTATCCGAGAGTTGGTTGGGAGTGTCGCTTAGGTAAAAGCGAATAGCCTCCTCTACCACAAAAGAAGAAGAGGATATCAGGAGTACATTGTTGAGCGTGGTAATGGACCATTTTCTGGAATTGGAGGAATCCAAGTACTCCAGAATTTCCACCTCGCTGTAGTTCCGGGTTTGGAAGCGCGCTTTGGAGGGGATTTTTGATCGGAGGTCTTCCAATAATTCTGTTGGAGGGTTATTTCCAAAATTGACTGTAAAAAGCAAGCTGAAATTATCGACTCCCGTGGCATGGTAGCTGACAGTGACTTGCTTCTTTCTTAAGATTTTGGAAAGTGCCCCATTGCCTCCCAGTAGGCTGTCCAGGGTGGTTAGTTGCGAAGAAATGGACTGGAATGCCGGAAATCTGGACAAAGGATTCCAGACGGGCTGATTGATCAGTTCATTCCAGGTTTGATCGGCTTGTGTGGTTTCAAAAATGAATACGGCGTCACCTGAAATCAGCTCGAGGCTGTTGATTTTTCTGGAAAAAATGAATTTCTCATACAGTTCATAGCCTCCCCAAGCCAGAAGGCTGAGAATCAGGATGACCAGTAGACTTTTCCAGATTTTCAAGGCAAAAGGAGGTGATTAGACGTTGAGTATACAAAAAAAGACCTAAGAAACTCCGGAATTGCCGGAAGAATCTTAGGTCCAAATGGATCAAGTGATTGGATTATTTACCCAAGCGATCCAATACATTCATTACTTCTTTCACGTGACCTCTTGATGTTTCAAGCAAGGCTTTTTCTTCAGCATTAAGGTCTAGTTCAATTACTTTCTCGATACCGTTTTTACCCAAAATCACAGGTACACCTAGGTAGCAATCGTCGATTCCGTATTCACCATCAAGCTTGATACATACTGGGAATACTCTTCTTTGGTTTTTAAGGATAGCTTCTACCATCTGAGCTGCCGCAGATCCAGGTGCATACCATGCAGAAGTACCCATCAGTTTCACTAGCTCGCCACCGCCAAATTTGGTTCTTTCGATGATTGCATCCAGTTTTTCTTTTTCTACCAATTCTGTCACAGGGATACCTGCTACAGTGGTGTATCTTGGAAGTGGAACCATCGTGTCACCATGACCTCCCATAAGGATTGCTTGGATTTCTTTTCCGGATACGTTTAGCTCTTCAGCCAAAAACGCTCTATAACGAGCTGTATCCAAGATGCCAGCCATACCCATCACCTTCGTTCTTGGCAAGCCAGAAGTCAAGTGCGCCTGATACGTCATTACGTCTAGTGGATTGGAAACCACGATAATGATGGCGTTTGGAGAATATTTGATCACATTTTCAGTCAC
The DNA here is from genome assembly GCA_943370675.1 of Reyranella massiliensis 521. Taxonomy (GTDB): domain Bacteria; phylum Bacteroidota; class Bacteroidia; order Cytophagales; family Cyclobacteriaceae; genus Algoriphagus. The sequence goes on from CALRRX020000066.1 coordinate 1,835, forward strand.
CATTTTCACGATTCCAGCGTTGGTCTCGATCAAGTCGTCTCTGGTCATGCCTGGTTTTCTTGGAAGACCTGAGGTGATCACTACCACGTCAGAATTGGCAGTTTTGCTGTAATCATTGGTAGAGCCTACGGTACGGCTGTCGTACTGGTTGATTGGGGCTTTTTGCCAAATATCAAGTGCTTTGCCTTCGGCAATGCCCTCCTTGATGTCTACCAATACGATTTCTTCTGCTACCTCGCGATAAGCTAAAACATCGGCACAGGTGGCACCTACGTTACCTGCACCAACTACGGTTACTTTGCTCATGATTTTTATAGATTTTTTTTATGTGAACTGCCTTAAAAAGCGGCGCTAAGTTAATAAGCAATGCTTACGAAGAGAAACCTGCCAAGGATTAGTTTGTTGCAGTTTTACTGATTTTTGATGAATGAATTGTCCGACAGATGAGCTGTTTATTCAAACATTTGCCGGAGGCTGAAAAACCCGAAAGACTCCCGATAGGATCTGAATAGCCGCTGGTTATTTGTGTTGTAATATTCAGCTAGAGAGGTCATCATTTTGGCTTTGATTTTGGGATTGCTGTCAAAGATTTCTTGTATAGCAAAGTGAGGAATTACAATCAGCTCGGCTTCGTCTGAAGTGACCAAAGCAGTGTAGGTTCTTTTGGCATTTTCAAGTAGAGAGTTCTCGCCAAAAGCATCCCCGCGCTTCAGTTGTAAGATGGTTTCAAAATTATCTCGCACATCGATCGTCAAGTCAATTTGTCCTCTTCGGATCAGATAGAGTGCCTGGCTAGGGTCTTTGGTGAAAAAAACCACCTCGTCTTTTACATACTTTCGCTCGTGCATGGCCGGTAAGAATCTGGCGAGTTCTTTCTGCCTCAATCGCTCAAAAAATCTGATCCCCTGCATGAAATCAAACATTTGCAGCTCCTTGGGTTCATAGGTTTTTGAAAAAGGATTTCGCATGGCTTAGCGTTTTTTGAAGTGAATGGTATGGCGAGTAGCTGGAGTTATTTTTGCCCAGTCGGCAATCCTCATTCCGATTACCCAGGCTATTCGATTTCCAGAAACAAGGACTTTTACTTCCTGCTTTTTGGGTGCAGGTATTTTGAGGTCGATCAGGAAGTCTGAAATTTTTTTTTCGGACTGCATTCCAAGCGGAACAAATCGATCACCTTCCTTCCAAAGTCGGATCTCTAATGGGAATTCCAATCGGTCTGCATCCAAAAGTGCATTTTGGAGCTGCAGGTCAATCCCTTGTGGGGCTTCAGATCGAGATAGATCATAGATTCCCTCAGGAAGGTGTACCTCAGTCTCGTCTCCTTGAATTAAGATGGTTTCAAAAGGATCGTATTTTGGGCAAAGCAGCATTTCCATGCGGTCCATCCAAAGTTGAAAGTCTTTTCCAATGAACACGGTGCCCGGCTTGATTTCAGCAAGGCTATCCCAAATCTGTTGGGCTTGGTCTGAATTAAAACCAAAAGACCTCAGCCAAAAATACAAAAGGGAAGCTCCTCCGGGTAGGTGGGAAATCTCCGAATATTTGAGATGTTGAATCCCATCCTTTTCGACAATGCTTTTCACTTTCCAATATTCAAATAATCCTGAAAAGGCTCTTCCCGTATCCTTCAGTCGTTCAAAGCTGGTCAGCAAGTTTTTTCGGGCATCAGTTTCCAAACCCAGGATGGAAGGGATTCCGTTGTGCCGGAGGTTGTTTCGCTTGTAATCAGATTTCTCGTTGGAGCTGTCTTCTCTCCATTCAAAACCTGCCGATTTCATAAAATCCGTTAATTCTGCTCTTGAAAAAGGTAGCAAAGGCCGAATCAGCCAACCCTTCCGATCGCTCATGCCGTAGATACCCTCGATCCCGGTTCCACGGAGGAGATTCAGGAATATGGTTTCCAGTTGGTCGTCTTCATGGTGCGCCAAGAGGATTCCGTCAAGGTTGAATTTGGCTCGGATATCTTCGAAAAATGCATATCGGATTTCTCGCGCGGCCATTTGAATGGAAATTCCTTGAGAGCGAGACAACTGTTTGGTGTCGGCAATCTTCAGGTGAAAAGGGATTTGATGCCTTTGAGCCCAGTTTTCTACGAAAGATTGATCCCCATCGCTCTCCTCATCTCTCAATTTGAAATTGACATGGGCGATTTCGAAGGATAGGCCAGACAGGTGGAGCAAGTTTGCCAAGGCCATGCTGTCCATCCCACCGCTGCAGGCCAAAAGGTATCGCTGCTGAGGCAGTAGAAGCTGACGGGACTGAATGTGGGAGATAAAGGCTTCGCGCATTGATCAAAAATAGCTTTTTCTGCTAATTTTGCCGACATCCAACGATTTATGAACATCCGTTTTTCTTCTTTCCTCCTTTTGCTGCTGATCTCTTTGATGACACAAGGGAAAAGTTGGGCACAGCAGTCCTCTACGTTGGAGATTATCAGTGCGGACTTGCTTCAAGGTGCAAGCGGATTTGAAAGACTCCTAGGGGCTGTCAAAATGAAGCATCAGAACTCGTTGATTTATTGTGACTCTGCTCACTTTTATCGGGGTGAAAATAGAGCTCAACTTTTTGGCAGAGTTCGGATAGAAGACGAGAAAGATCCGATCACTGCCAAAAGTTCTTATGCCGAGTATGACGGAAATACGAAAATCGCCAAGCTGAGGAAAAATGTGGTTTTTACCAATCAAAAGACCACGCTATACACTGAGTTTCTGGATTATAATCGGGAGACCAACGTCGCCAATTATTTCGATAAAGGTAAAGTGGTGGACTCGGTCAATGTGCTTACCAGTGAAACCGGCATCTATGAGATCAATTATGAGCGAATCAGCTTTCAGCAAGACGTGGTTTTGATCAATCCGGATTATACACTCAAGACGAATGATCTGATCTATCTGACTGTTCCTAAAACAGCTCAAACCCAAGGACTGACCAATATTGTCTCCAAAGAAGGATATAATCTTGATGCTCAAAAAGGCAGCTTTTACGATACTCAAAAGAAACAATTCCGGTTTTTTGACGGATTAGTGGAGACAGAAGAAAGTAGGGTCAAAGCGGATGAATTGTTTTATGACGAGTTGGAGGCTTATTACGAAGGAAAGAAAGACGTGCGAGTGCTCAATAAAGAACGAAAAGTGGAAGTCTTTGGGGATGTGGGTAAATATTGGGAAAAGCGCAAGTACAGTGAGGTTTTCGGAAATGCCTTGGTTAGAAGATATTTTGAAAAGGATACCCTTTTCATGGCTGCAGACACCTTGATTTCACACGACAACGAGGCTGATTCTATAAAGTATTTGCTTGCCTACCATGGGGTAAGACTAGTTAAGTCTGACTTGTCTGGAAAAGCTGATTCACTTTTTTACAACTATTCAGACTCTTCGATTCAGTTGTTTAAAGATCCGGTTATGTGGAATCAGAAAAGCCAGATTTCAGCCGACAGCATGGTGTTTTTTATTGCAAACGAAAAGCTTGACCGAGTTTATATGAAGGACAAAGCTTTTGCAATCATGACGGATACGCTCCTGAATTTCAATCAGATGAAGGGGAGAAAAATGACAGGGTATTTCTTGGAGGGGCAAATTCAAAAGTTGGTTATCGAAGGAAATGGAGAGTCGCTTTACTATGCTCTGGAGGCAGATACACTTACCCAAGGAGTCAATCGGATCTTGAGCGCCACCATCGAACTCACCTTCGATGACGGATATGTCAAAAAATCAAACTTTGGTATTCGCCCGGATGGCAAATTTATTCCTGTCCAAAAAATAGATGAGAAAAATGGGCAATTAGAAGGGTTTAAGTGGAGGATTGGAGATCAGCCAACAAGGAGCGATATAGACGAATGGAGAAAAGTAGTCGAGATAGATCTTGGCCAAAAAACCCTCTTCGACGATCCCGATGTCCGACTAGAACTACCAACAGACGAGCAGATCCAAAAAGCGCTTTATCCCGGAAAAAGAACCGAAAAGCCTCAGAGTCTTAAATGATTGACTCGGCTTTGAGATTTTTTTTCTGAGGTTAACAACAATTAACCGCCTTTTTTAAAGTTTGGATATCCGTTTGGATATTTTTGTCCGTATATTAAATACCTGTTTCCAACCAGTTCCGCTTATTGAATCTACTTTTACATGAGATCCTTCCTACTCAATTTAACTTGGCTGATGCTACTGCTACCTGAGCTTGCAGGTGCGCAGCATGTTCGAGTATTGAGTGAGGTAGTGGATTTTTCAGGTGAAATTGGCTCTTCTCAGCGTAAGACAATCATTTTGCACAACGAGTCAAACCAACAAAAAACCTATTTCCTAAAAAATATACGTGGAGGCATAGGCTCTTCCCAAAAAGTTAAAGTGTGTTTCGGTGACCAGTGCTTTGATCCCAAAAAGGAATTGGCAAAGGTCAATATCAAGCTTGCTCCGGGAGAGATTTATACCGATTTCTACATGGAGTTTGAAATGGGAATTGCTGAGACCAAAGGCACGTTTGACTTGTACTTTGTCAATGCGGATAATATCCGTGAAAACTTCGTGGTGGAGGCTAGGTACTCAGTATCAGGATCTGCTAAGGTGGAGTTTTCTCACAAAGACATCAAACTAAGTGATGTATATCCAAATCCCAGCAGTAGAATTGCGCAGCTCGACTATGAACTTGTCAATCCAAAAGCAAAAGCAAAAATTACCATTAACAGCTTTATTGGTAATCCTATTGCTGAGTATGAATTGGATCCTCAGAGAAATTCTTTGGTGATCAATGTTTCAGATTTTCAGCCAGGAGTGTACTTCTACACCCTCTTCGTAGATAATAAGAATGTAGTCACCAAGAAACTACAGGTAAAGAAATGAGGAGGTTACCTCTTTCGTTATCCATTTGAATCCGAATAATTATCCCCTATATTTGCGCTCCTTAAAATGCACATGCGAGTCCTTTCCAGATTAATTTTCATTTTCACCATCGTAATTGCCTCTTGTGGACCTTTTTCCAAGCTGGAGAAAAGTACCAATTGGGAGGAGCTTTACAATGGTGCAAACAAGTACTACCAGGAAGGTGAATACAATAAAGCCATCATTCTTTATGATAAAGTACTGCCTGTAATTAAGGGGTCTGAGAAAGCGGAAATGGCTGAATATAACTATGCTAATTGTCATTTTAAAACAAAGCGATACATAGAGGCAGCTGGTTATTTCAATACATTCTACAGAACTTACAATAGAAGTCCATTGGCTGAAGAGGCTCTGTTTATGCATGCATATTCCTTGTATTTGGATGCGCCTGACTTCAACTTAGATCAGCAAAGCAGTAAGGAGGCAGTCTCCGCTATTCAACAATTTGTTGGCAGATTTCCAGAGTCCGCCAGTTTTGAGCGAGCAATAGAGATGCTAAAAGATCTAGAAGGCAGATTTGAGAAAAAGGCATACAGTGAAGCTGAAATGTATTACAGACTCAAGGACGGCTTATTCCCGGGAGATTTCTACAGAGCCTGCATTATCAATTTTCAAAACTTTGCAAAAGACTATCCAGAAAGCAAACACAATGAAGAGTTAGCCTACAAACTTGTAGAAGTAGCTTATGCTTATGGGAAAAACAGTGCTTTTGACAAAAAAGAAGAGAGACTAAATGACGCTGTAAGGTTTGCTGCAAGTTTCTACAGAAAATACCCAAGCAGCGGTTTTACCGGAGAGGTGAAAAAATTTGAAGAGCAGACCAAAGAGGAAATAGTGGCACATGCTAAGGCGAAAAAGGAATATGCCGATCGATTAGCAGCTCAGACCGCAGCAGCCGACTCTACCCAAAAAGTAAATCAAAACTAGAATCAATTAAATAAAATCATATGGCAGTCAATCCATCCATCATTACTCGAGATCTGGATAAAATCGCTGAGCAAACAGGCAATATCTATGAGTCTATCCACATTGTTGGACAGCGAGCTAAGCAGATTTCTACCAACTTGAAAGAGGAGTTGAACAACAAGCTTTCTGAGTTTGCTTCTACAGTGGACAATCTTGAGGAAGTATTTGAAAACAAGGAGCAGATTGAAATCTCCAAGTTTTATGAAAGAATGCCTAAGCCATCTACTTTAGGCATGGAAGAATTTATCGAAGGCAAGGTTTACCACAGATTTCCTGACCAGGAAGGAGCTGAGTAACTTTCATGAATCTTAAGGGAAAGCGGATTCTTCTCGGCGTGACGGGCAGTATTGCTGCTTACAAGTCCGCCTTACTTACACGCTTACTCATCAAATCAGGAGCAGAGGTGCAACTCATCATGAGCGCCTCTGCTTTTGATTTTATTACCCCCTTGACTTTGTCCACGCTTTCTAAGCGGCCGGTTTTGTCGGATTTTTCAGACAAAAAAACTGGGGAGTGGAACAATCACGTAGAACTCGGACTTTGGGCGGATCTTTTTATTGTAGCGCCGCTAAGTGCCAATACACTTGGGAAGTTTGCCAATGGGATTTGTGACAATCTTTTGACAGCTACGTATCTTTCAGCAAGGTGTCCAGTGATGCTTGCTCCCGCCATGGATTTGGACATGTATCAGCACCCTTCTGTCAGGATTAACCTGGAGAAAGTAGCGGCTTATGGCAATATCATCTTGGATGCAGAATCAGGCGAATTAGCCAGTGGGCTTTCCGGCCAAGGGAGGATGATGGAGCCTGAGCACATTCTGGAAGGAGTAAATAGATTTTTCAGTTCCTCACTCGATTTCAAAGGGAAAAAAGTGATGGTCACGATGGGGCCCACTCAAGAGGCGATTGATCCAGTTCGTTACATCAGTAATCACTCCAGTGGGAAAATGGGTTTGGCAATAGCCAATGAATTTCAAAAACAGGGAGCTGAAGTTTTTGTGATTTCAGGGCCTGTTGGTTTAAACCTAGATGCCCAAGGGTTTCACCTGTATTCTATTCATTCTGCCAGTGAGATGTATGAAGCAGCAAGATCTATTCATGATCAAATGGACATTTGCGTGTTTGCTGCGGCAGTGGCTGATTACTCTCCTGCAGAGGTAGCTTCTGAGAAAATCAAAAAGCAGGATGAGGAACTTACGATTCATCTCAAGAAAAATGTTGACATCGCCTTCGAACTAGGCAAATCAAAAAGACCGGATCAAATTCATGTAGGGTTTGCTTTGGAGACGGAGAGCGAAGAAGTGCATGCCAAGACGAAATTGGAAAAGAAAAATTTTGATATGGTGGTGTTGAATTCCGCGAGGGAAGAAGGTGCGGGATTTAGGCACGATACCAATAAGGTGAAGATTTTTCACAAGGATGGAAAAACGGTCCAGTCCGACTTGCTCCCTAAATCAAAAATTGCAGAATTGATTCTGGAAGAAGTCAAAAATCTTCCCGTTTGGATTTGACCCAAAGATTTTTGTTATGTTTAGCTACATGAAAAGAGGCGTACTTGCAATCTTACTTTTCTTTAGCGTATCCGGTTTGTTTGCTCAGGAGCTAAACTTCACTGTGATCATCAACAGCGATCGATCCCGATTCCAGAATACGGATGTATTCAATCAGATGAAGGCCAGCTTCGAGCAGTTTCTCAATGGTCGCTCATGGACCAGTGATGAATTTAGGCCAGAGGAACGGATCAAGGGTAATCTGCTAATCACCATCAATGAGGTGCCTCAAGTAGGTGTCTACAGCGCTACCGTACAAGTACAAGTGGTTCGACCTGTCTATGGTACCAACTACGAGTCGCTGATCTTTAACTTTGCGGATCGAAACTGGTCGTTTGAATACATCGAATCCCAACCGCTTGAGTTTAACCGATTCACTTTTCTGAACAACATCAGTTCGCTCCTCGCATATTACGCCCACATCGCGCTTGGGATAGATTATGATTCTTTCTCCAGTAAAGGAGGTAATCCCTACTTCGAAGTAGCCAATGATATTGTAAACAATGCCCAGCAGTCCGGCCGACCGGGATGGGTACAAAACCCGAGTGATCGGAGAAGCCGCTATTGGCTGATCAATGATA
>CALRRX020000067.1:0-9673 GCA_943370675.1 Reyranella massiliensis 521
TTCTTTTAAGGTGGTCATAAAATCCTGATAGGCTGCCACAGTGGAATCTTGTCCCAAAGCTTCTTCCAAGATGGACAAGGCATTTTTGAAACGGAATTGCTCCACCAAACGATCAGCTTCTGCCTTTTTTCTTTTAGCAAACTCCGAAGGTTCGGGCTTGTTTTGTTCCTGTTGTTTGCGTTCTTCGTCTCTTTTGAGCCACCGAGCCAATAACTCGTAATTGTATCTCGCTTGTTCGTTAAGCGGATCTTGGATCAAGGCAGATTGAAACTTACTCAATGCGGCTTGGTATTCCTTTTTATTACCTGTAATAACGCCGGCCTGATTGAAGGCAAAAGAGGCAATGACTTTATCCGGATTTTGTGTGGCCAAATCATAAAAAGTTAAGGCCTCATCAGGTTTGGAAGCATAGTGATGGCTCAAGCCCAAATCAAAATCCAGGGCAAAAGAACTGTATTGAAACTCATCAACCAGCAACTGATGATCTTTTACAGCGTCTTCGTATCTAGCTTCGGAGTAGCTTTTCTCTGCTGTTTCGATGGCTTCATTCAAGCGACTTACCCTAGTCCAAGAGGATGGGATAATCAGAAGGGTTCCGATGATTACTTTGCTCCAGCTCATCAGAGTTTGATGGTTTTGATAGGAAGAATCATGTCCAAAAGGGCCAAACCCAATGCGGCCAACAGAAAGTAGAAGTACTTATTGGAGCTCGCTTCCACCATTCGGGTATTGGAGACTCCTCCTTCCAGATTTTCTATGGCAGAAATCAAACCTCCCATTTCCTGGGTTTGGTCTGAGATTTCAAAATATTGTCCTCCGGTCTCGTTGGCGATGTATTGAAGAGGATCTCTATTGAGTTTGGTCAACGCTGGCTTGCCTGTCTGGGGATCGATTACGACGCCATTTCCTCTTGGCATTTGGCCTCCTGCATCAGTGCCAATTCCTATAGAAAAGACTTTGATTCCATTTTCGATCAAATCTCCGGCTATCCCGTCCAAGTCGTCGCCGAAATGCTCGCCGTCCGAAATCAAGACCACTGACCTTGACTTGAGCTCTTGACTTTGATCATTTTGAAATCGTTCCAAAGCCATTTTTAATGGAGTATTCAGATCGGTTCCCAGGTTGGGGACTAAGCCGATGTTTAGCCCGTCGATGTATAGGTTAGCTACCGCCTGGTCATGAGTCAATGGAAGCTGAAGAAATGCTTCCGTAGAAAAAATAATCAATCCGATCCGGTCAGAAGGAAAGGATTTGAGTAATTCTTTGAGTTCAAATTGAATCCTTCTCAGGCGATTTGGGGCGATATCGGTGGCCACCATGGACTGAGAAAGGTCGATAGCGATGAAGATGTCTTTGCCTTCTTCCTTCACTTCCTTAAATGAATTTCCTATTGATGGACCTGCAAAAGCAATCAGAAACAGGATGAAATAGCTTGTTCTTACGATCAGTTTGGTGAAAAGGCGCTGCTTCTCCACCTTCAGCTTTCGGTTGATAGCCCAAAACCGAGTGATGTAAAGCAAGTATAGCAGGATGAAAATTCCTGCAAACAGAAGGGTAAGTTTGAGGTCAGGGTATGCCCAAATCATGGCCTGAAATTAAGAATTAAACCTAACTTTGAAAGCCAAAAACGTGCGAATGGACGCGATTGATCCAAAAGATAAAGGTTATTAACAAACATTAATTTTTCTAATGCGTTCGCATCCTGTGCCCTTTAAAAAGCTTCATCTCATGTCCTTTTGCCGAATCCTGAGTGTTTTTATACTCCTAGCTATTGGTAATCAGGGCTTTTCTCAAACCAAAAGCAAAGTTTCCGGACAGGTGCTGGATGCTTTGAAATCCGAGCCTCTTATCGGTGCAAATGTCTATTGGGAGGGCCAAGTCTCCTCAGGTACAATCACGGATATAGATGGCAATTTCATTTTGGAGTCGGTGACATTCCCTGCAAGATTGGTCATTTCTTATCTTGGATATGAAAAATCCATCCGGGTCATCCAAGCCAAAGAGGCAGAGAAGCCCATCAAATTTTTCCTAAAACCTGAAGAACTTTCTCTTCAGGAGGTCATCATTCAAGAGAGAAGGCCTGACGAACAAGTGAAAAATCTGGAGATCGGCAAAGCTTCCGTTCCAATCGAAACCATCAAAAATATTCCTGCTCTTTTTGGAGAAGTAGACCTTTTTCGTAGTCTTCAGCTTTTGCCGGGAGTACAGACCGCAGGAGAGGGAACCACGGGGCTTTTTGTAAGAGGAGGATCTGCTGATCAGAATTTGGTACAACTGGACGGTGCACCAGTTTACAATGCTTCCCACTTTTTTGGAGTGTTCTCTGTGTTCAATCCCGATGCTTTGAAAAAAGTGGATCTGTACAAAGGAAATATGCCTGCGCAATTTGGCGGCAGAGCCTCTTCCTTAATTGATGTCAGTTTGCGAGAAGGAGGAAAAGAGCAACTCCATGGTGAGGGAGGTATAGGCACGATTTCTTCTAGAATTTCCCTGGATGGGCCTCTTTTTGGGAAAAACTCCAGTTTTATCCTTAGTGCCAGAAGAACTTATGCGGATGTCTTTTTAAAGTTGTCCTCAGATCCCAATCTGAATAACAACAAACTCAACTTTTATGACCTGAGCGGAAAGTTTTCTTTTGTGGTAGGGGAAAAAGACAAACTGTCTTTCAGTACTTACCAAGGAAGTGATCTTTTGGGATTGGATAACCAATTTGAGCTGGGCTGGAGCAATTGGGTGAGTGCGGTGAATTGGAATCGAGTTTCCAGCGAAACTTCATTTTTCGACTTGCAAGCCTATCATTCGAGGTACAATTACAAAGTGGATTTTGCAGATCGAGACAATGGATTTGTGTGGACCAATTCGCTTTCGGAGACAGGCGTAAAAGCAGCTTGGACAAGGATATTAAGAGAAAAAACTACGGTCAATTGGGGAGCTCACAGCCAGGTGTATCACTTTGCACCCACAGATCTTATCCCTGCACCGGATAGTCCTATCAGCCCGATCAATACCAAATCTGTTCAGGGTATTTTAAATAATGTTTTTGTGGGAATTGCCCACGACATCTCTCCAAAGTTGAGCACAGAAGCAGGCCTTCGATGGGGGCTTTTCAATCAGCTGGGTTCAGGGGTGCAGTATTTATATCCCAACGATTCGCCTGAACCAAATGAAGAGCCGATTGATTCGCTCACTTTTGGCAAGTTGGAATCGATGAAATTCTACCAGGGACTTGAACCCAGGATAGCTTTTCGATACCTAATTAATCCAGAGTTATCGGTCAAGCTGGCCTATAATCGCAATTTCCAATACGTTCAGATCGCTTCCAATAGCTCAGCAGGTCTTCCCATTGACCGTTGGATTTTGGCAGGAAACTACACGCCGCCTATCCGTAGTGATCAAGTTTCCTTGGGATTGTTTAAAAACTTCCAGTCCAACCGCTGGGAGGTATCCCTTGAAGGATACTACAAAGATTTGGATAACGTGATTGACCTGAGAAATGGCGCTCAAGTTCTATTTACAGATCGAGTAGAGACAGAGCTTCTTGCAGGTAAAGGTTGGGCTTATGGAGTTGAGTTTTTACTTCGAAAAAATACCGGAAAGACTACCGGTTGGTTGGCTTACACTTGGTCAAGGGCTTGGAGACAAATAGAAGGAATCAGCCGGAATCAGCCATATAACCCACGCTTTGATCGTCCTCATGACGTGACTTTGGTGCTCAACCATGAGTTTTCACCTAGCTGGACAGCAGGGCTTACGATGGTCTATACTACAGGACAGGCGGTTTCTTTCCCAGTCGGTTCCTATGTGGTAGACAATCAGACTGTCCCTTTGTATTCAGACTTCAGAAATGAAAATAGATTTCCAGGCTACCATCGTATGGATGCTTCGGTCACTTGGAAAAATGCCGACAAAGGCAGAAAATGGAGGGGAAGCTGGAACTTTGGTGTTTATAATCTTTACGGACGGAAAAATCCTTTCGCCTACGAGTTTCGAACCATCTTTAACAACGATATCAACTTCTCCTCCTCCGATGGAGAAATAGTCTCAGCCAGGCCGGGAGTTGTGATGACCTATTTATTCACTTTTCTACCCTCACTTACCTATAATTTCCAATTCTGATGAGAACTGTCTGGGCACTAGTAGTGAGTAGTATGTTGCTTTTTTCCTGTCAGGAAGAAGTGTTTTTGCCTTTGAATCAAAACTTAGAAGGAACTCCGGTCATCGAGGCCATGTGGACCGATCAGGGGATTTACAATGAGGTGAAAATTTCCCTTTCCAATAATTATTATGACTCGACCGATTACCTTGCTGTCTCTGATGCAGAGGTGTTTATCAAAGTGGAGCGAACCGGAAGAGTCATTCCGTTCAGATACATAGATGGAACCAAAACCTACCGAGCCACCAATCCATCAGAGCGAGCTATGGTGGGAGAGAAGTATCAGCTGAATGTCAACTGGCGGGGTAAAGTGTTTCAGTCTTCAGGTACGATGCTTGAAGCACCTATTGTGGATAGTGTGACCTGGAAGTTTGAAGAAGAGAGACTATTCCGAGAAGAGGGATACTATATCAAAGTCTATGGGAAGATTCCTTTTACAGAAAATAACAATTACCGAATTCGAGTCATCGAAAACGATACACTGAAAAATCAGCGTGATGATTATTTGCTTTTTGATGACACCTTTGGTCTTAGGTTTTTCGAAGAAGGCCTTGAACTGGGCTATGCATTCCAAGAAAAAGATGAGGTAAGGTTGGAATTGTATCGGCTGAATAAAGATGCTTACGATTACCTCAATCAGTTGGTGAATTTGCTTTTCAACGATGGAGGCTTGTTTAGCCCTCCGCCTCAAAACCCAGATTCCAATATCAAAGTAGTAAGTGGTAATTCGGAGGTCTTGGGATACTTCGTGGTCAGTCCGGTATTGAGTAGATCAGTTTTGATCCAAGCTAAATACGATTGAAAGGTATTTTTCAATTTGGAATTAATAATTCCATTTACCTCGATTTCACAAGGAAAATAGGTCTGTTGGCTGACTGAAAGGATTGTGCTGAGCTCATGTTTTTCAGCTTCTCAAAGGCGAACTTTTTCCCTCAAATCACAATCCTTCCAATTGGATAAAAAGTGAAAAATACTTTTTGCTATTGCTTTTAAAGAATATCAGTCGTAGTATTACTAAACACTCGTAATAACAAGAAAAACCACTTAAAAGCTTTAGCATGGAAGAGTTAAATCAACACGAAGAGGAAATCATGAGCTTGTTTTGGAAACAAGGTGAGCTTTTGATCCGCGACATTTTGGAGCAGTTGCCAGATCCAAAGCCACCTTACACAACGCTGGCGTCAACTGTCAGAAACCTTGAACGAAAGGGATACCTGTCTCATCGCATGTATGGTACAGTGAATATTTACAAACCGATCGTCAATCAAGAGGCATACAGCAAGCGAAGCATCAATAGACTCGTATCCACCTTCTTTGGAGGTTCGGTAGGCAGCTTTTTATCCTTCATGGTCAAAGAGAAAAATATCTCTGAGAAAGAAATCAGTGAATTGCAGGATTTGATCGATAAGATGGATAAACCCACGAAGTGATGGAGTTTTTACTTGTTTACCTACTTGAGGTTTCGGTTTGTCTTGGAGCAACCTTGTTGATTTACAAGGTTGCTTTGAGCGATCTGACATTTTTCTCACTGAATAGGGCAGTTTTATTACTGCTTTTGGTGGCTTCTTTTACCATCCCATTACTCAGTATTGAGATTTTTGGGATAGGAGGGCCTTATATCGTTCGAGAAATGACGCTTCCGGCATTTCAAGTAGGTGAACAAGAAACCTTTTCTCCAAATCAACCGCTGGTATGGCCAAGGATCCTTGTAAGTATTTATGCGCTTGGAGCCCTGTTTATGGCCTCGAGGTTGGTTTTTGGATTTATCATTTCGCAAAGACTGATCGGAAAAGCTCAAAAAGTCAGGCATGGTAGTCATTTGATTGCTTTGCACCCAGATTTTGTACCGGCATCTTTTTTCAGGTACATCTTGATGCCGAGTTTTGACCCGGAAGACGAGGCACAAAAGCAAATCATTCTTCACGAATCCATGCATGTATCGTATCGACATTCTTGGGATTTGGTGTTGGTCAATTTTGCCAAAGTTTTATTCTGGTTCAACCCATTGATTTACCTGTTTGAAAGGTCCCTTCGTGAGGTTCATGAATATCAAGCAGATCAGGGAGTGACTTCCTATTTTGCTCCAAAAGAATATGCCACACTTTTGCTAAGGTTGATCACCACCAAGCCTGGATGGCAATTCATGAATAATTTCAATCAGTTTCAGACTAAGAAAAGAATCCTCATGATGGCCAAAGAAAAGTCTTCTTCGGTTCAAAAGCTTCGGATTTTAGCCTTGGTTCCTTCTTTAGCGATACTGCTTTTTATTTTTGCTTGTGAAAAAGAAGAGCTGCTTCCCAGTGTAGTTGAATTGGAAAAGGAATTTCCGACTATCCTTGAAGTACCCTTAAAAGTAGAACCGTCTCCTGCTCAGCCAAGCGATGAGATTGAAAAGGTAAACCCTATTTTGATCACCGAAGAGGCTGATGAAATTTTTGATGTAGTAGAGCAGCAACCCAACCCTGAAGGTGGGATGAGTGGCTGGAATCAATACTTGGCCATGAATCTCAGGTACCCATTGGAGGCTAGACAAAGGGGTGTGGAAGGTACTGTGATTCTGGTATTTGAAATTCATACCGATGGATCAATTCACAATGTGGAAGTCCTCAGAGGAATAGGAGGAGGAGCAGATGAAGAAGCGGTAAGAGTAGTTTCCAATGCTCCAAAATGGGAGCCAGGAAGACAAAGAGGAAGGGCTGTAAAAACCCGAATGAGACTCCCAATTCGTTTCAAATTGGACAAGGGAATCACTCCACCTTCAACTACTGACATTTCAGAAATTCAAATTCCCTTGCAAGGCTATTTAAAAGAGATCTTTGTTATTGGTTATTCATCAAATCAATAATCTCATTTACTAAATATGCTTTTAAACACTCAATTCTGGCTATTTAATGATCGTTTCATAATTGACCTACTATCTAAAAAATGAAAACTACCCGAATTGCTATACTTTGGATCCTTTTTGGGATTCTCAACTTTGGATTATTGCAGCCTATATATTTTCAAGGGGCTCCTAATTCTGTAAAAATCACAGGTATCGTGGTCAATGAGCAGGATGAAATTGTCAAAGGGGCTGCGATTTTGATCAAGCAGACCACTACTGGCACGGTGAGCGACCTGTCAGGCAATTTTTCGATCAAGGTTCCTTCTTTGCCCACTACACTCGTGGTTTCGTTTGTCGGATATGATACCGAGGAGATTCAAGTAAAAAACACCGATGCACCTCTCAAAATCAAATTAAAAACCTCCAAGAATCAACATCCTGTTCCTTCCAAAGACGAACCAGCTTATCAAGTTCTTGACCAAGTAGAAGAAGTTCCTCAGCCCGTGGGAGGAAGAGATGCCTGGCATAGTTTCGTGGCCAGAAATATTAAGTATTCTGCTAATGACCGCAAAGAAGGAATTCAAGGTATAGTGGTAATCACTTTTCAAATCACTGCAGAAGGAAAGGTGAATGATGTGGAATTGCTCCGCGGAATTGGTGGAGAATCAGACCAAGAAGCCATCAGAGTGATTTCAGAGGCTCCTGACTGGATTCCGGCCAGGCAAAATGGTCAGCCAATTGCTGCTAAAATGAGGGTTCCGATTCTTTTTAGAATGGATTCTGACGACCCAAGCGAACTCAAAAGGAGGATAGACGAAAGAGCTATTCTAGATGAATACGGGAAGTATTTCGTGGTCGTCGGATATTCCTCTCCCTCTTCTGGCGACTGATTTCTGCCTTTAATTAGGCATCCAGATTATTCTGAATGAGGCTAATTACCTCTTTCAATTATACTTTGACTAATACTTAGAATTTAAAATTACCTTACCCAACACCCTTTAAAATTCATAAAAATGAAAACAAAACTTCTAACAGTACTCGGTTTATGCTTTGCCTTAAGCTTGGTATTTAGCCAAAACTCTTACTCACAAACCACCATGTCTCAGGTAGATGGCATCTACCAAACTGTTCCTGAAATGCCCGTTCCTCCAGGTGGGATGGATGCTTGGGTAAAGTACCTCACCGAAAACTTGACCTATCCTGCTTCAGCCAAAGAAAAAGGAGTTGAAGGCTTGGTCGTACTCACCTTTGTCGTCAGGGAAGAAGGAAAAGTAGATTCCGTAGAAGTTCTCAGAGGAATTGGTGGGGGCTGCGATGAAGAGGCTGTAAGATTGGTCAAGAATAGTGGGATTTGGACTCCAGGTAAACTTGAAGGAAAAGCTGTTCCGGTCCGAATGAGATTGCCGGTTCAATTTAAATTGTAAAAAAACAAAACCAACTTCAAACACTCTAAGAAGCTGTAAATCGAATTGATTTGCAGCTTTTTTTTTGATTTTTGAATTAATCCTAAAAGATATCGAGGGTTAAATGGGTCTCAAAAAAACAAAAAATGCACAAATCAATGTGCGGAAATAAGTCTTTTTTGCACAAATGGATGTGCAAAATCCGATAGTGTACTTTATAGTTTGACAATTCGTAGAAAAGCGAAGACCGTTGGAAGTCTTAATCTCCAACGGCCTACCTATAACTTCTTTAAATCCGAAATCCGACATCTAAAATTCGAAATCGAATCAATCCATATTATCTCCATGGAAAATGGCATTCAAAAATAGTTTGTTGGTCCCAAACCAGGCACCTCTGAAATTAGGACTGTCGAAGAAATGTACCACTCGACCTTGACCAGCAGAAGAGATCACCACACCTGCACTTTGCTTCAGTTTTTCCAGATTAGACTTGGAAATGTATCCTCCTAGGTGTGGGTTAGCGGTGTATTTGATCGGAGTCAGGTATTTGTCAGCTGATGGCTTGACAAAGATGTCTGTGTTTCGATATACAGGCAGGTTTTTTCTGTGATAGCCATAGGCGATCGGATGGGTTAGATCCATTTCTGCCATGTAAATGCTTCCTCCCACTTCCTTTGCTCCTTCAAAATCATTTCTGGTATTGAATGGAAGTGCGGTGGGTTCTTTTTCATCTTTTAGGGTGACGGCTTCCTCCTTGGTGATGCCTTTTTGATTCAGCCAAAGGGATGCATTCTTCATGGAAATGATGGTTCCGCCACGATTTACCCAATCTTTCAAATGATTGACCTGACCCTCTGAAAGCGCATTGTAACTGCCTGAGGGAAGGATAAGCGTATTGTAGCTGTGAAGATTCACTCTGCCAAACTGCTCCATATTCACCTTGGTAATCGGCATCCCAAAATGCTGATCGAGCAGGTTCCAAATTTCTCCAGCCTCATTGGCATTGATGCCCGTACCTACCATCATCAATGCTTTGGGATGTTGTACCGCAGATACCAAGTTGGATCCCAAATCGATGCCACTTAGGTTTAAGCCTGTTTGTACAGCATACACTTTTTGTGCGTTTTTAGCCGCCAATTCCTTGATTTTTGCTGAAACCTCCTCAACTTTCATTTTCTGAAAGCCCATCGGAATCATCAAAGTTCCCGCTGGAAAGTCCACTTTTCCATCCTGTGTTTGGGAGGAAAAGGCTCGGTGAACGGACTCGACATGGATTCCGGCTTTTTGCAATTC
>CALRRX020000068.1:0-9603 GCA_943370675.1 Reyranella massiliensis 521
CTCAGAAACTTTCCGACTGACAAATGCACAGGTGTCAATGGTAATTCCCTGATCTGCATCAATAAGAATAAGTAGTCTGGTCTTACCAGCCTTCTCCTCCATCTTCACTTCTACCACAAAGTGGGTCTCGTCAGGGAGATATTTTTCCACTAATTCTAAAACCGCCTGTTTCACGTTGCTCAAAGCTTGGGATAATGAAAGAGGGGACTTGTTGTCCCCTCCAGAAACTTTCGAATACGGTGCAAAAGTAATGTAAAGAATACTGAATTACAAAATGGCACAAATGAAACCTGAGGATTTTCAGAATTTTGTTAACTGTATCTTCAAAAAACTTAGGAAAGTAGAACCTCTGATTTAAAAAGCTCTCGAAAAACAAAAAAATCTTCTTTCACTCAGTTTTATCGATTTAAGATAATAATTTTGCCGACCCGCGTTTAAAAACAGTACCGAGGTACTATCTTAAACTCCAAAATCCAGTTCACAGCCAATCAAAACTTCAACATGGGATTATTTGATTTTTTCTCTAGTGATATCGCCATCGATTTGGGTACAGCAAATACCCTCATCATACATAAGGATAAAATTGTGGTGGATGAACCTTCCATCATTGCAATAGATAAAACCAACAACAGGGTTCTTGCTGTAGGCCGAGAGGCTATGAACATGCATGAAAAGACCCATGAAAACATCAAGACTATCCGCCCTTTAAAGGATGGTGTGATTGCTGATTTCTATGCTGCCGAACAAATGATCCGAGGATTGATCAAAATGATCCCTGGACAGAAAAAAGGCATGTTTCCTCAGTCTCACAGAATGGTGATCTGTATCCCTTCAGGAATCACTGAAGTAGAAAAAAGAGCGGTACGTGACTCCGCGGAGCATGCTGGGGCAAAAGAAGTATATATGATCTATGAACCTATCGCTGCGGCGATTGGTATCGGTATCGATATCGAAAAGCCTATGGGTTCTATGATAGTAGACATCGGAGGTGGTACTACTGAAATCGCTCTGATTGCACTTTCAGGCATCGTAGCAGACCAGTCCATCCGAGTGGCAGGAGATACATTCACCAAAGATATTCTTGACTACATGCGCCGTCAGCACAACTTGCTGATCGGTGAGCGGTCGGCTGAAAAAGTTAAAATCGCAATTGGTTCCGCGCTTACCGAGCTTGATGACGCCCCTGAGGACTACGAAATCCGAGGACGGGATTTGATGACAGGTATTCCAAAAGTGATCAAGGTCTCCTATTCTGAGATTGCATTTGCATTGGATAAATCTGTCTCCAAAATCGAAGAGGCTGTCCTCAAGGCATTGGAAATTGCTCCACCTGAACTATCCGCAGACATTTACGACAATGGTATCCATCTCACTGGAGGTGGCGCTTTGCTCAAAGGACTGGATAAGCGACTACACCAGAAAACCAAACTTCCGATCCACATCGCTGAGGATCCGCTTAGAGCTGTAGTAAGAGGAACGGGCACTGCTCTAAAGAATATCCAAAACTTCCGAACCGTATTGATGACCTGATTTCTGAATGCTACGCATCCTCCAGTTCCTTTATCGAATAAGGGCTTTTATTTTATTTATTTTGCTTGAAGTGTTGGCCATCGGAATGATTGTCTCCAACAATTCTCCCCAGGGTGCAGCTTTCTTCAACAGTTCCAATCAACTCGTAGGGAATGTCCTTAAAAAGCAAGCTGATATCGTTCAGTTTTTCTCTTTGGCAGATGCAAATGAAGCGCTGACAGAAGAAAATGCTCAAATAATGGAGCAATTGATTGCTTTCCAATCCAAGCCGGACAGTATGTCAATTCCGTTAGATTCGATGTTGGCGGCCACGTATGAATTTAGAGGAGCGAGGGTGATTGCAAATTCATTACGTTTCTCACAAAATTACCTGACTCTCAATAAGGGCTCTAAACATGGCATAAAACCAGGAATGGGCGTCTTCAACTCTGAGGGAGTGGTTGGAAGAGTAAAATCAGTATCGGAGAACTATGCTGTCGCATTTTCATTGTTGAATACGGGCCTGATGATTTCTTCCAAAATCAAATCTTCAGAAGTCTTAAGTTCCGTGCAATGGGATGGTTCTAATTCATCCGAAGCAAAACTGCTCTATGTCCCCAGACACGTCACTGCTCAAGCAGGGGATTCAGTCATTACTTCAGGATTTAATGCAGTCTTTCCGGAAGGGATTTTGATTGGAGTCATTTCCAAGGTAGAGCCGGATAAAAAAGACCCAAACTATTTAGATTTGACCGTCAAGCTGAGTACAAATTTCAGTAAATTGACTTATGTCTATTTGGTGGAAAACACCAAGTTTAATGAGCTGGATTCGCTTTATAGGCAATCAGAAATGACCAATGAATATTAGAAGCTTAATTTCTTATACTTTTCTTGTGCTGCTCTTGGGCTTGATTCAGATTTTCTTTTTGAAAAATTTGGCCCTTTTTGGACTGGCCTTTGGCTTTCTGTATTTATTGGGAATTCTAATTTTACCCACTTCCATTCAGGCTTTTCCACTAATGCTTATTGCATTCTTCATAGGTCTGACAATTGATATTTTTTACGAAACAATTGGTATGCATACTGCCGCAGCCACTCTGCTGGCCTTTCTAAGACCTTTTTGGTTGAAAGTGACCAGTCCGAGTGGAGGTTACGATGAAGTGGAAGAGCCAAGCTTATCTGAACTTGGACTTGGGAGATTTATAAGTTATTCCTTTCCGCTGGTATTCATCTTTTCTCTGGCATTTTTCTCAGCTGATCAATGGGGGACTGGCGGTTTTTTTGGGGTGATTAACAAAAGTATTTTATCCTCGATTTTCACCACGCTTTTGGCTATACTTGTACAACTCCTGTTTTTCAAAAGAAAGAGAGGAATCTGATGAAATCGAGCATGTTGTTATGGTCGGAAATTGGAATAAAAATCCATATGACCCTTCTGCCCCATGCAGGGATTCCATGTGACTTTTGAGAAAAAACACGAATCACATGAAATCGAGTAGTACCAAAAATTTCAAACGAGCGAAAATAAGCCGTGCGAGATTCCTCCCGATAGCTATCGGAATGACCATGAAAAATCAAGTTCTAATCACATGAAAGACCAAAGACCCGTAGTCATTCTCATCGTGATTTTCTTGGTGAGTGCAGTTTTGCTTATCAAGCTTTTCATGATCCAAGTGTTGGACGACAGCTTTATGAAAAGAGCTGAACGAAACGCTATTCAGCGAATTGTAGACCATCCTTACCGGGGATTAGTCTATGACCGCAATGGAAAACTCATGGTCTTTAACAATCCGATTTTTGACCTAATGATAGTTCCTAAAGAATTTAAAATTCAGGATACTACACAGTTTTGCCAGCTTTTTAAAATCAGTAAAGAAGAACTAATCGAGGGATACACCGCCGCAAAAAAATACTCATCCGTCAAACCAACCCCTTTGATTAAGCAGATCTCTACGACTGATTTTGCCAGAATTCAGGATTTCTTGGTGGATTATCCGGGATTGTTCATTATGACGAGGTCTGTCAGGTCTTACCCCCTACCCTCGGCTTCGCATGCATTGGGATATATCGGTGAGATTAATTCTTCCCAACTAGAAAAAGACACCTTAAAATACTACAGCCAAGGCGATTATGTAGGCCTTAGTGGACTCGAGAAGTATTACGAGAATGAGCTAAGAGGCAAAAAAGGTGTAAAATATAAAATGGTCAACGTCCGTGGGATTGACAAAGGTCCTTTCAAAGACGGTGAATACGATACCGCATCTGTGGCTGGAAAAAATATCACCTCCACCATTGACCTTGAGCTTCAACGCTACGGGGAGATGCTGATGAACGGAAAAACAGGTTCGGTCGTGGCGATCGAGCCAAAAACCGGAGAAATACTAGCCATGATCTCCGCGCCTTTTTATGATCCAAATGAACTGACCGGAGCAGAGTTTAGCAAAACGTACCGAAGGCTGAACAATGACAATTCCAAGCCTTTGTTTAACCGGCCAATCATGGCTACCTATCCTCCTGGTTCCATCTTTAAAATCGTTCAGAGTTTGATCGGTCTTCAAGAAGGCATTTTGACTCCCAGTTCGACATTCCCCTGCAACAGATCACTGGTCGCTTGTCACAATCATCCCAGCCCTGTGGATCTTTTTGGTGCCATCCGTAATTCTTGCAATCCCTACTACCATCAGGCATTCAGGCAAATCATCAACCAAGAGGTGTCCACCAATACCTTCAAAGACACAGAAATCGGCCTAAATTCCTGGAGAGAAAAAGTGCTGAAATTTGGATTGGGCAGTCCTCTCGGAATGGATATTTATGGAGAAAAAGGGGGTGATATTCCTTCCAGTAAGCTTTATGACCGTGTGTACGGATCAGGAAGATGGAAATATTCGACCATCTACTCACTTTCTATTGGACAGGGAGAAATGCAGGTAACGCCTCTACAGATGGCTAATCTGGCAGCCATTTTTGCCAATAAGGGATACTATTACACCCCTCATTTGGTGAAGGCAATCGACGGAGACCCAAGTCAGATTCCAGGCAAGTTTCAGATCAAACACGAAGTAGGGATCGACGCGCATCACTTTAACCTCATTCAAGATGCCATGGCGGAAGCGCTTTATGGCACTGCAAATAGAGCGGTGATCAAGGATTTGGTTATTGCTGGTAAAACAGGAACTGCACAAAATCCTCACGGCGAAGACCACTCGGTATTTATTGCCTTTGCACCCAAAGATGATCCAAAAATCGCAATTGCAGTTTACGTGGAAAATGCAGGCTGGGGAGGAAGAGCCGCTGCAAGTACAGCATCTCTCATGATCGAAAAATACATCAAGGGCGAAATCACCAGACCTGAGCTTCAGGAATATGTCCTAGCAGGAAACTTTATCTATTAAATGAAAGAGTCAGACATTCATATCAACCGAGTAGATTGGATAGCCGTCTCGATCTATTTTGCCTTGGTCCTCATCGGCTGGTTCAACATCTATGCGACGGTTTATGACAGTCAATTGGACCAAAGTATTTTTGATCTTTCGATCAACTCCGGAAAACAACTTGTCAGAATCGGGGTCGCTGTGGGATTGATAATGATCATCATGGTAGCGGATTATCGATTTTTTGAAAACCTCTCCTTGGTCATTTACATCACTTTTCTTCTGATCCTGATTGTAACACCCGTTTTGGGTAAGGAAGTAAACGGACAGATTCTTTCCATCGGATTTGGAGAATTCAGGATACAGCCAGGGGAATTTGCAAAGTTTGCCACTGCATTGGCCTTGGCAAAAGTGATGGAACGACCCACCTTTGACTTGTCAAAAAAACAATACCAACTCATCGCATTCACGGTTTTATTGATCCCCGTGGTATTGATCCTCTTGCAACCGGATACAGGTACTGCAATGGTGTATTTTTCGCTTTTGATCATGTTTTACAGAGAGGGCCTTCCTCAGTGGTACTATGTTTTGGGATTAGGTATGATTGCGATCACACTCTTGGGGTTGGGAATAGAAAATAACCTCTACCTAGTGGGTGCCATCGTATTGATTACAGCTGCGCTAATCTTTTTGGGAAGAAAATCTTGGCAACGTGCGGTTGTATTTTCTATGATTGCAATAGGTCTGATCGCCTATATCTATTCGATTGATTTTGTAGTATCCAAGCTCCCTCCTCATCAGCAAAATAGAATCATGGTACTTTTCAATCCAGATTTGGATCCTCTTGGGGTAGGCTGGAATGTGACACAGTCCAAAATCGCCATTGGATCAGGAGGCCTGTTGGGAAAAGGATATCTGGAGGGTACGCAGACCAAGTTTGACTTTGTACCGGAACAGCACACGGATTTTATTTTCTGTACTCTCGGAGAAGAATTTGGATGGGTAGGCAGCTTGGTGGTGATTGGGCTCTTTTCCGGCTTGCTTTATCGCTTGGTCATCATGGCTGAGCGGCAAAAGACCCGATTTTCGAGAATCTATGGCTATGGAGTGGTTTCTATTTTGCTTTTCCACTTCATGATCAATATCGCCATGACCATCGGCTTGTTTCCTGTAGTGGGTATTCCTTTGCCGTTTTTCAGCTATGGAGGTTCTTCTCTTTGGTCATTTACGGTGTTACTTTTCATTTTCATCAAATTCGATTCTTCCAGAGCTACCCAATTAGGTAGAATCAGTTAACCGAGGCAAGACTGAAATTGAGACAAATAAAAAAGCGGAAGTCCCCTTCCGCTTTTTAGTTTAATGAGTATTTCTGATCAATCTAGAAATTTCCGATAAATCAATCGCATAAATTCCCAAACTGCCTCTGAATCAGTCTCCCAGCCAAGTTCAGCGACAAATCTGGAATTGACTAGCTCCACCGCCTTTTCAAATGATCCGGCTTCATCGATGGATTTCAGTGCATGACGAAGCAAGTCAGCATTTCCATCAAATAATTCTTTGGTAAACATGAATCGCTGGTTCAAAGCAAGACTTTCCGACAGCTCTCCCATAATTCCTTTCATGCCTTTGTAAGACTCTGTGGCAAATTGTGCTTTTAGCTTAGAAGTGTCTAATCTTACCCCCAAACTATTAGAAGTACTTTTAACTACAGGAATTGGTGCAGGAGCAGGTTTTTCGGCGATGGGCTCTGATTTAATCGGTTGGGAAAAAGTAGCAACAGGAATTACCCCTTCTTCGATTTCCTCAAAAAAAGAGGGCGCAGGTGAGTCAGAAGCGTCGAAAGCTGCTTCGGATTCATCTAATGAAGAGGTAGGATTACCTTGTGGCAAAAACAAATCAAGATTAAACGCTTTGACATCACCCAATGTGGCCAACAGTAGATTGGTGGACTCTAGTGAATCTTTGATCACTTGGTAGTTTGCCGAGATAGCCCTGTGATATGCTTCAGGATCATGTCCAAAACCAGCTTTATCGATCAGGAAAGAGATCACTCGGTCATGCCACTTGTAGTACTTTTTATTCTCCCGAATAAATTCATTGATCTTGCCTGAAGGTGCCTTTTTGATTTCGCTTTGATAAAAATAGACCGGGTCGACAGCCACTTGAATAGCCTGAGCAACTGCAGTTTCAATCATAGGCTCAAGAAAGGTTCTCTCCACTTTGATTCGACGAGAAAGAACGTTCATAAACTGGGTAAGGGCATCATGAACGGCAATGTCTCTGTAGTCAAAATAAGGACTGCTTTTCAGTTTGGCTAATTCCTCTTGCCAAAGCTCGAAAAGACGCTTGATGATGAAAAAATTCACCTGAGTACTGCTGGTAAGCTGAATTATTTCCTGGCCGGTGATAAATTGCCGTCCGTTAAAAAATCGATCAGAGACTGCTTGGGCGTATTCTTTGGAGTAGCTTTCTAAATAATTGCTGTTAAATTGAACTGTCATGAGTGGGTCTGGTTTTCAAAAGCAAACGAACTGATGCCCCGGATTATCATTCAAAATCTTGAAAATTTCTGTCTTGATTCGGATAGCACCGATCGTAAAGTTATCGAATTAATTCATGAAAACGGTATCGATTGGATGCATGCCTGTGGGAAAAAAGGGAGATGTACCACCTGCAAAATGATCGTGGTCTCAGGCCAAGATCACCTAAGTAGCGAAACAGATCGAGAGCTTTTCTATCGTAATCAAAATCGCCTAAAACCCAATGAGCGACTTGCCTGCCAATCCATTTTACTAGCCGAGACCTTGACTATCCGTGTGGCAGATGTCAATAAGTTTCCACATATGACCTATTCCAGCTGATCATGTTTGTAGAACCTTCCTTAAGTAGCAGAAAAAACGCTGACCGCAGCGGTCAGATCGAAGTGATTTGCGGGTCTATGTTTTCGGGAAAAACCGAAGAGCTGATCAGACGGCTCAACAGGTCAAGATTAGCTAAGCTAAAAGTGGAAATCTTCAAGCCCTCCGTCGACAAGCGCTACCATGAGTCAGATGTAGTTTCTCACAATGAAAATAGCATTCGCTCCACGCCTGTCCACTTTGCAGGTGATATTCTACTGTTGGCAGGAAATTGTGATGTGGTCGGCATCGATGAAGCCCAATTTTTTGATGAAGAAATCATCCGAGTAGTACAGCTACTTGCCAATCAAGGCAAGCGGGTGATTCTGGCAGGACTAGATATGGACTTTGAGGGTAAACCCTTTGAACCTATGCCAAGAATCATGGCTATTGCAGAATACGTCACTAAAGTTCACGCCATTTGCATGAAATGTGGCGACTTGGCCGCCTTTTCACTTCGCCTCACTGAGGCAAAGGAAAAAGTGGTATTGGGTGAAAAGGAAAGCTATGAGGCCAGATGTAGGAAGTGCTTTTTGGAAGATAAAAAGTAGCCCTACTACCTTATGCTGAAAAAGACCCGCGGTATCGTACTCAACTACCTCAAATACAAGGATACGAGCATTATTGTACGAATTTTCACCCGCGAACTGGGACTCAAAGCCTACTTGGTGAATGGGGTGAGGACCCAAAGCAAGGGGAGCAAAATCGCACTTTACCAGCCCCTCACTCTTCTGGATTTGGTGGTATATGATAAAGAAAACGCAGGACTTCAGCGGATTTCGGAAGCCAAAATTTTATTCCCTCACCGGCTGATTCCTTTTGATTTTGCCAGGACAAGTATTGCCTTGTTTATGACTGAGGTGATCAACAGGAGCATCTATGAAGGCTATCAAAATGACTGGCTGTTTGATTTTCTAGAGGAAAGTGTCTTGTTTCTTGACAATGCAGAATGCAGCCTTGGCCATTTTCCATTGGTTTTTTTACTTGAAAAGGCAAAATACCTGGGATTTGCTCCAGAAGAAGCAGAAGGCTTTTTGATTGAAAGTATTCATCATCCTTTTACCCCGGAAGAAGTAACTACCACCATCAGCTATCTGGAAGACCTTCTGACACACAGGTTTGAATGCTCTTTTAAAGTACCAGTATCCTTAAGGAGAAAATTGCTCGATTACTTGCTAGAATTCCATTCGGAACACCTCGAGCATCCCACCCCGATTAAATCCCTGCCCATCATCCGACAGCTAATGGGCTGAATTCTATCGGATTTAAATCAATCAGCCAAAAAGAAAAAATTTGTTAAATCCACATGCATCATTTAATATTGTGACATCACCGTGAATAAAGCAAGTCAGCCCACTTTGACTTGAGCCTTTCCTGCAGACCTTTTTCGCTCAGAAAATTATTCACGTCCCCAAATACCGCATTTTACTGATCTTATTTATTTCACACCCTCTTTATGTACAACATAGAAGAACTCAGAATCAGGCTTTTATCTGAACTGAAGGAGATTGCTGAAGAACTTGGAGTTAAAAACTTCAAATCCCTCAAAAAAGACGAACTAGTCTACGCAATTCTTGATCAGCAAGCCATCACCCCCGAACAAGCTCTCCCCAAGAAAAAACCCTCTATCGTAGAGACCCAGGCCATAGAGCAAGCCGAAAAAAATCCAGAAATTCCTACCGCCACCGCAAGCATTCAGGGAGATCAGCCCGAATTCAAATCAAAGTTCAGAAGACAAAACGTAACTGAACTCCCCACTCCTCCTTCAGAACCACAGGACGAGACACTTTCACCAGCTCCAGAGAAGGAAGCTCCAAAACAAGAAG
>CALRRX020000069.1:0-9602 GCA_943370675.1 Reyranella massiliensis 521
ATTTTTAGAGCTGAGACCATGATGTTGATTCAAGATTATCTAATAGTTCATGATATTGGCCTTAATTATATCTATAAAATCATTGACATTGATAGTGATAGATATTTAAAAGAGTTTGGCAAGTTGGGTGAAGCTCCAAATGAATTAGATTTACCTGTTTTTATGAACAGAGTAGGTATAGAGGGAAATAGAATTGGTATAAATGAGGCTTCTAAACAGACTTTTCATGAATATTCGATCGATGATATCTTAAATTCCATAAAAGAACCACAGGTCTTGTTAAGCACCAGGAAGTTTGATTATGGACATATAAGAGTTGCTCAAATACACTCCGAATTATTTGTGGGTTATGGATTTTATGAAAAGCCTTATACACTTAATTTAGGAAATAGAAGAATTGAAAATATTGGAAACTTTCCATTCCAAAGTCAATTGAATAAATTTTCTTTTCCTACGTTGGTAATGGCATATCAGCCAAGACTTTTTAAAAATCCGAAAAAGCCATTAATAGTTAGTTCATCGGTGTTTTCGTTTAATTTAGACTTCCTAAAAATAAGTGAAAAAGGGCAATTAGAAATTTATAAGAAGTTGCATTTTTGGCCGCCGGACTTTAAAGACGAGTCAGAAGGTAATGAAGCAAGTGCTGCTATTAAAAAAGAAAATCGATTCGGAAATATTAGTACTACCGTGTCAGGAGAATTTGTTTATATATTATTTCAAGACAAGCCTTGGGAATTCGAGTATCCCTTAAAAAGTAACCGTATTTTGGTCTATGATTGGGAGGGAAATGCTGTCAAAATTATTAACCTAGATGTGGAACTTAACTACATTGCAGTCCATGAAGATGACAAATACCTTATCGGATACGTCGATGATGGAAAAGCTAATTTGTATAAATTTGATTTGAAGTAAATAGCTTATTTCCCCATCCCCGTACTAGGCTATTCCATTTTTTGGGCTATTTTTGATCATGCTTTCCAAAAAGACCAAGTACGCCCTGCATGCCCTGACCTACCTGGGTAAGCACCGTGAAAATAAAACCGTCCTGATTCATGATATCGCTGAGGAACATGGGATTTCCCATAAGTTTCTCGAAAATATCCTGCTCGAACTCCGAAAAGCAGGCTACCTCGGTAGCAAAAAAGGCAAAGGCGGTGGCTACTACCTGATCAAGGAACCTAAAGACATTCCACTTTCACGCGTGATTCGACTCCTTGATGGTCCGATTGCCTTGCTTCCTTGCGTTAGTCTCAATTATTACGAACCCTGCGCTGAGTGCAAAGATGAAACCCACTGTGGCATCAATCGGGTTATGGCTCAAGTACGAGATGAGACCCTTAAAATACTGGAAAACAAAACCTTGCAAGATATTTTAGAAGGCGAGTAAAATTTTTTGCCTAATTACCCTATAAAAAACATAGGGAATATATACTTTTGTTTTTCTATGCCGTATTAGCCTTTATGATTTTAGATTCATTCGCCAAAAAGCTCTTCTACTCTAAGCCCGGAAAGGACAGCAATGCTAAAAGCTTGCTCAAGTCGATTTCCTGGAGAATAGTAGGCACCATCGATACGATTGTGATTTCTTACTTTGTCACAGGTCAGTTGGTGATTGCTGTGTCTATCGGTTCGGTGGAAGTAGTGTCCAAAATCCTGCTTTACTACCTTCATGAGCGAGTTTGGGAAAATGCAACCAAAGAAAAATCCAATGAGCCAGTCGCAGAACTTGTTAGATCTTGAATCAAAGCTTGCTAGTCTGAGCGCTGGAGAGGGCCTCAGTCTGATTGCCAATCTTTTCCCGGGAAAAGTGGTGTTTTCCACTTCTTTGGGTCAGGAGGATCAGGTAATCACAGCATTGATTGCTTCGAAAAATCTACCCATTCAGATTTTTTCTTTGGATACGGGAAGGCTATTTCCCGAGACCCTGGAACTATTGGCCAGAACGGAAAGCAAATACAAAACCCGAATCAAAGTCTATTATCCTGAGAACGCTTCCGTTGAAAAGTTGGTGGCTGACATCGGCATCAATGGATTCTATGAATCAGTCGAAAACCGGAAATCCTGCTGCTTTGTCCGAAAGGTAGAGCCATTGAAACGAGCCTTGGCTGGAAATGCTGTTTGGGTGACCGGGCTCCGTGCCGAGCAAAGCGCCAATCGAAGCGATATGAAGCGGATCGAGTGGGACGAAGCCAATCAGATCATCAAGTACAATCCGCTTTTGGACTGGACCTTTGAGCAAATGATCGCCTACATCGAAGAGCATCGACTTCCATACAATCCACTCCATGATCAGGGATTTATCAGCATAGGCTGTGCGCCTTGTACCCGTGCGATTCTTCCTGGAGAGGATGCCCGCGCCGGCAGATGGTGGTGGGAAGATTCTAAGAAGGAGTGTGGACTTCATGCTCGATGACCGATGCGGGATGTCGGATGATAGTTCGGCGTTCGATATTCGAAATTCGATATTCATTATTGAAAAATTGGAAGATTTAAAAATTTAAAAATTTCCAGAATCATAAAAGACAGTAACTATTTGAAACAAGGTTTAGATGCTTCTTTCAAGCTCGTAAATCGTACTTCGTAAACCTGTGCTGAGCGTAGTCGAAGCATCGTAATCAAAAAAAATTATGTCAAACCTATTTATACCTAACCCCAAAGAGGCAGAATCCATCTACATCCTGAGGGAAGTAGCGGCGCAGTTTGAGCGTCCGGTTTTGCTTTTTTCTGGGGGAAAAGACTCGATTACCTTGGTCAGACTGGCTCAAAAGGCCTTTTTCCCTGCCAAGATCCCTTTCCCACTGCTTCATGTAGACACTGGACACAATTTCCCTGAGACGATCGAGTTTCGGGATTGGTTGGTGAAAGAGTTGGGCTTGGAACTCATCGTGCGCAATGTGCAGGATTCCATAGATCAGGGAAAAGTCCGTGAAGAGCGGGGCCGCTATGCTAGCCGAAATACGCTTCAGACTACGACACTTTTGGATGCGATCGAAGAGTTCAAGTTTGACGCTTGTATCGGCGGTGCTCGACGGGATGAAGAAAAAGCCCGAGCCAAAGAGCGAGTATTTTCTGTGCGTGATGACTTCGGTCAGTGGGACGAGAAAAACCAGCGTCCGGAGCTTTTTGACATGCTCAACGGAAAAATCCATGTGGGCCAAAACGTCCGCGTGTTCCCGATTTCCAACTGGACGGAACTGGACGTTTGGGAATATATCCGGACCGAAAATATCGCTATTCCGAGCATCTACTTTGCCCATAAGCGAGAGGTGTTTTTCCGTGATGGTATGATTTGGACAGCCAATGAACACGTCTTCCGAGAAGCCCATGAGGAAGTAGTCGAGCGAATGGTCAGATTCCGAACTGTCGGTGACATGACCTGCACTGCAGCAGTACTTTCAGAGGCAACTTCTTTGGATGATGTTGTTTCCGAGATCCGCGAATCTACCATCTCTGAGCGTGGCGCCCGAATCGACGACAAGCGGTCCGAAGCAGCGATGGAGACGAGGAAAAAGGTAGGATATTTTTAAAGGTACGAGGGACGAAATACGAAGTACGATTTAAGATTTACGAACTCAGTTATGGACTATGGTCCATAAACTATCGACTGAAAAAAATGGACATACAAGGCAGAAAACTCATTAAAATCGCCACAGCAGGCTCCGTAGATGATGGCAAAAGTACGCTTATCGGACGCTTGCTTTACGATACGCATTCGCTGACTACGGACAAAATCGAAGCGATCGAGCGAAGCTCAAAGCAGCGGGGATACGATTACTTGGATTTTTCCTTGGCAACTGATGGCTTGGTGGCTGAGCGTGAGCAAGGCATCACCATCGATGTGGCACATATTTATTTCAATACCGATAAGACCAATTTCATTGTAGCAGATACTCCGGGTCACGTGGAGTACACGCGAAACATGGTAACGGGTGCCTCTACCTCTCAAGTGGCAATAATCCTGATCGATGCACGCAAAGGAGTCATCGAACAGACCTACCGACACTTTTTCATCAGCAACCTCCTCCGCATCAGCCATGTGGTCGTAGCAATCAATAAGATGGACTTGGTGGATTACAGTGAAGAGGTTTTTTTGAAAATCAAGGCGGATTTTGACGTCCTAGTGGAGAAAAGTGACTTTGCTGAAGAGCAGATTACCTTCATTCCGTTGTCTGCTTTGAAGGGAGAAAACGTGACTAGAAAGTCTGACCACATGCCTTGGTATGTCGGAAATACGCTTTTGGATCACTTGGAGGTTTTGGAACCTGAGGATTTGCAGGAAAGCGCTGCGGCGAGATTTCCGGTACAGTTGGTAATCCGTCCTAAAACGGAGGCTTACCACGATTTCAGGGGCTTCTCGGGAAAACTCTATGGCAATTCTCTTCAAGTTGGAGACCGAGTTACCGTGCTTCCTTCCGGCAATGAATCCACCATTAAAAGCATCCATTTCTTCGATCAAGAATTGGAAAGTGCAGCTCCGGGTTCGTCGATTGTACTTACCCTTACAGACGAAGTGGACTGTAGCCGTGGCGACATGATCGTGAAAACCGGAGAAGCTCCAAGTAGCGAAAAGGCCATTTCAGCCACCATTTGCCAAGTCAACAGTAAGGCATTGAAAGTGGGAGGGAAATACATCTTGCAGCATGGCATCAATCGGGTGTTAGCCAAGGTGGATCAGATCGAAGCCAAAATCCATACAGATTTCTCAGGAACCGAAGAGACCGAACAGCTGAAATTGAACGACATCGGAAAGGTAAATCTAAGGCTTAGTAAGCCTATTCATTTTGACTCCTATCATCGTTCCAAGTCAAACGGTGCCTTTATCCTGATCGATGAGGGTACTTTTGATACGGTGTCGGTGGGATTTATTGAGTAGATGCTAGAGGTAGGACAATAAATCCAAGACGCTAGATATAAGACTAGACTGGTTCAAGTCTCCTGACTTGGATCAACCCAAAGAAACAGTATGGCGGGAGTCACCAGCAGTCCAAGTCTGAAGATTCGAACTATTAGAGATAGAGAGCCTATAGACCGATAGTCCAAGTCTGAAGACTTGAACTAGTAGGTAGGATTTGAAATTGATTCATGCTGTGAGTGGAGACACTCACGGGGGCAATCAACCTCGAACAAAGAACTTTGAACCAAAAAACAGCCCTGACCTCGGTCTTGGCTTTTTCTCATAACCTAAAACCTATAATTCCTATAGGGAAAAATTTTAAATCTATGCAAAGCTTTCGAACCGAACTGGAAAATCCGATTGTAGAACGGGACATCATCGAATTGGAGCGAAAAATCGCCCTTTTCCGTGAAGGAAAGATCGATGAAGAAAAATTCCGAAGCCTCCGTCTTGCTCGTGGAGTTTACGGTCAGCGTCAACAAGGCGTGCAGATGGTAAGAATCAAGCTGCCTTATGGAAGAGCCACTTCAGCGCAATTACGGCGGATCTGTAAGGTTTCCGAGGAATATTCCATCGGGCGTTTGCACATTACTACCCGTCAGGATATTCAGATTCACTTTGTGAGTTTGGATAGGACTCCTCAGCTTTGGGCCGAACTCGAAAAGGATGATGTCACGCTGCGAGAGGCCTGTGGCAACACGGTTCGAAACGTTACGGCTTCGGAAACAGCCGGAATCGATCCAAACGAGCCATTTGACGTGACGCCTTACGCGGATGCGACTTTTCGGTACTTTTTGAGAAATCCGGTTTGTCAGGAGATGGGTCGGAAATTCAAGATGGCCTTTTCCTCCTCAGATGAAGACACCGGTTTGGCATACATGCATGACTTGGGCTTTATTCCAAAAGTGAAAAAAGTCGATGGAAAGCAAGTGCGAGGCTTCAAAGTACTTTTGGGAGGAGGACTTGGTTCTCAGCCTCGCCACGGGGATGTGATCACCGAGTTTTTGGAGACCGATC
This sequence comes from Reyranella massiliensis 521, assembly GCA_943370675.1. Classification (GTDB taxonomy): domain Bacteria; phylum Bacteroidota; class Bacteroidia; order Cytophagales; family Cyclobacteriaceae; genus Algoriphagus. The sequence goes on from CALRRX020000069.1 coordinate 5,912, forward strand.
AACTGATTCCCTTTATCGAAGCGGTGCTTCGAATCTTTGACCGACATGGTGAGCGGGCTCGAAGAAACAAGGCCAGAATGAAGTTTTTGATCAAAGAAATAGGCTTGGAAGCTTTTCTGGATTTAGTGGAAAAGGAGAAAAAAGCCCTTCCCTTCCAAAGCTTTCCCCTTGATTTTGAAAACTCCGAGCAAGGAAGAACGCTTCCGAATCCCCCGGCTGTTGTAGTCAATTCCGCTGAATTGGGGCTAGATTTTGAGCTCTGGAAACTGACCAACGTGCTTCCGCAAAAGCAGGAAGGCTACGTTTCCATTGGGGTTCGTGTGCCTTTGGGTGATTTTTACCTCGATCAGGCAAGACCTTTGACTGATTTGGTTGAAAATTTTGCTGCAGGGGAAATTCGATTTACCCTTCGCCAAAACATTCTGATTCGGGATGTGAGAGAAGATTTGGTGCCTTTCTTTTATCAGGAACTGAAAAAAATCAACCTCGCTCAGCGAGGCTACAATTCTCTGGGAGATATCACCGCCTGCCCGGGTACGGATACCTGTAATTTGGGTATTGCCAGTTCGACGGGCATCGCTCAAGAGCTGGAAAAAGTGATCGAGCAGGAATACCCGCACTACCTGAAAAATCAGGATTTGGTGATCAAAATCTCCGGCTGCATGAATGCCTGTGGACAGCATAACATGGCGCATATCGGTTTTCAGGGTATGTCCATGAAGGCTGGAAAAACCGTCGTTCCCGCCCTCCAAGTGCTCTTAGGTGGAGGCAATCTTGGGGATGGTAACGGCCGCTTTGCAGATAAAGTGACCAAAGTTCCCAGTCGTCGAGGTCCTCAGGCCTTGCGAGTTTTGCTGGATGACTTTGGAAAAAATGCCGGAGGCAAGGACTTCCTCAGCTATTACGATCAGCAAGGTCAAATGTATTTCTATGACTTGCTCAAGGAACTGAGTGATCCTGCAACCGTCACCGAAGCAGATTCGGTGGATTGGGGACATAAGGAAGCCTATGAAGTGGCAGTGGGCGTGGGCGAATGTGCCGGTGTAGTGATTGACTTGGTGGCGACGTTGCTGTTGGAAGCTTTGGAAAAACTCGATCACGGTCAGGAAGCTCTCGAGCAGGGACGCTGGTCAGACAGCATTTACCATCATTATGCCGGCTTGATCAATGCTGCCAAGGCGCTTTTGCTTAGCGAAGACATAAGTACCAACAGCTATTCGAATATCATCAGTCTGTTTGATGAGAAGTTTGTTGAAACCGGTAAAATTCAATTCGAAGGCACCTTTGCCGAAAAAGTCTATCAGATCAATCAGCATGAGCCAAGCGAGGAATTTGCAAAAGCCTACGCAAAGCAGGCAATGGAGATTTACAGCCTGCTGAAAACCTATCGGGAAGAGGAGGTTGAGGCATGAGAACAGCTGTAAATCCAAAAGTGACCCTAGTAGGTGCAGGTCCTGGAGATCCTGAGTTGATGACTTTAAAAGGAATCTTGGCTTTGAACACGGCCGATGTGGTACTCTATGATGCACTGATTGATCCTGTTTTGCTCAAGCATGCGCCGGCTACTGCTTTGAAAATATTCGTCGGAAAAAGAGTTGGAAAGCACAGTACGCCCCAGGAAGATACCAACCAACTCTGCGTCGAACTTGCCCGAAGGCATGGACACGTGGTTCGATTGAAAGGCGGAGATCCATTCGTCTTTGGGCGGGGTGGGGAAGAAATCGAGTACATCGAGGCTTTCGGTATTCCAACTGCCGTCGTTCCGGGAATCACTTCGGCGATTGCAGTTCCGGCAAATGTGGGCATTCCCGTGACCAAAAGAGGTCTTTCTGAGAGTTTTTGGGTGGTAACAGGCACGACTACTGCGGGTGAACTTTCTGGTGACTTAGCCCTTGCGGCTCAGTCTACTGCTACGGTGGTGATTCTCATGGGGACCAAAAAACTGGGAGAAATCACAGAAATCTACCGAAAGACAGGAAAGGAAAACCTTCCAATAGCCATCATCCAAAGTGGGACCACCCGAGAGGAAAAAATCACGGCCGGATACATCCATGACATTGAGCAAAAAGCACTGGAAAATGAAGTGGAGGCTCCTGCAGTCATCGTCGTCGGAGAAGTTGTGAGGGAAAGTATGCGATTGGCGGAGGTGTATCGGGAAGCGGTTTCAGTGGTCAGTTTGAAGTCGCAGTGATCAGAACACTTCGTGAAATACACTTGAAATACACTTTCGCTTCGCTCAAGGGAATAAGCTCCCTACCGTCGCGAGATATTCCTTCCTTCGTTCAGTTATGCTGCTTCTCCAGAAGCAGCATTTTATAATTGTCTGCAGTCCTACTTCTGGAGAAGCAGAGGACTGCAGTAAACTAGATATAGCCTCAACCAAAATATCCCACTCGACGAAGTCGAGCTTATTTCTAAAGTATTTCTACTGTATTTCAAAAATCCCATTTCAAAAAATCTAGCTTCTTGTCTCTAATCTCTTTTCTCTAACATGAACCACCTCTATCCCATCTTCCTCAAAGTCCATGAACTCAACGTCCTCTTGGTGGGTGGAGGATTTGTGGCTACGGAAAAGCTGGAGTTTTTGCTTAAATCCAGCCCAAAAGCACAAGTGACGGTTGTTTCGACTATGTTTCGTCCAGATTTTTTGGAATTGGCGGAAGGAAAAGAAACGGTCACGCTGATCGAGGATGCCTATCATGAAAAATATTTGGGAGGAAAACACCTGGTGATTGGAGCCACGGATAATAAAGCAGTCAATCGACAAATTCGGGACGAAGCCAAGGAGCGTTTTTTATTGGTCAACATCGCCGATACGCCTGAGTTGTGCGACTTTTACCTAGGCGGTATTGTGACTAAAGGGAATCTCAAAATCGCAATTTCTACCAATGGAAAATCTCCAACTACCGCCAAGCGACTCCGTCAATTGCTGGAAGAAGTTTTGCCAGAGGAAATTGATGATTTACTGGAAAACCTGAATGCCTACCGCTCCACTTTGAAGGGAGATTTTGAATACAAGGTGAAGGCCATGAATGAGATTACAGAGGGCTTGGTGAAAAGGGAGACCTTAGATGCAAGAGATTAGAGAAAAGACACAAGACTTTAGACACAAGATTTTAGTATCAAGTAGCAGGTATCAAGAGCTTGGGAAAAGGTAAGTAGTAGGTGGGTTTGTGATTTTTTTAGAGGTTCAGTTCTCGTCGATTTGGTATAAAATCACATTTTAAGTTCCGATTATGTGATTTTTTTCACGTTTTCGGAACTTAACATGTGATTTCAACTAATTGGCTTGACTACTTAACCTTTTTCGCCAGAGGATCCACTCCAGTCATCTCCCAATGCCCCAGAGCAATTGGAATTCCTCCAATGGCATTCAGCTGATCAAAGAATTCCCTCAATTTGAATTCCTCCCCTCTTTCTTCCTTGACTCGGGCATAATCAGCGAGGGCATTTTCCAGAAGGTATTTGCCGGTAATGTAGCTTGAGCCATACCCGGGCTGACGCATGTAAAGGTGCTGCTCAAAGAGCAAGAGTTCCTTTTCAGTCTTCATCCAGCCTCGCGGGGTATAATTCGAATGAATTCCTCCTGCCTCGACCATCGTCATCTCGTTGGCTTGTGCATAGAGCGATCCCAATCCCCGTGCAGCCCGCTGTGCAATCATGATGTAGACGATTTCGCGTGACCTAGGTG
>CALRRX020000070.1:0-9555 GCA_943370675.1 Reyranella massiliensis 521
GAAGCAACTCAGAATTTGAGTCAGGAGATTTTTACAAAGAAAATGAAATCCTGTTTTTCCCTGAAGAAGAATTCCCGGCCCATTTATTCAATGGGAAATTTTCGGGATTTGAACAGACCCACATTAGCTTCTTGGATGACATCATGATCATGGCCAATTCAGCTCAAGGGATGAAACAGTTAATGGACGATTTCTATCAGGGAAATACTTGGGCGAGGTCAGCGCAAGATTCCTTTTCAAAAGCCATTTCTCCCTCTTCGGGATACAGCAAAACGTTCTTTCTGAATAAAATCTGGAATCATTGGGTTCAGTCTAGCAATCCTACTTGGAGCACATTTCTTCAGAAATACGAATCAGAATTCAAGTCATTTCCAATCCTGAGTTTCAAGATCAATCAGTTTCCTTCCGGTCCTGAGGGAAGTCTAACCCTTTACTTTTCTCAGGATTCCCCTGCTGAAACTACTTCCAAAAAATCCTTCGAGCTGGTTTCTGGAAAGCAAATCAGCCTTTCCCAACAGGTGACTTATGGCCCAAAAGTGATCAAAAACTTCAATGACAATACCCAAGACCTCGTCATACAAGACCAAGATCACGTCCTTTACCTTCTCAATTCTGACGGAGAGCAAGTGTACAGCATCCCTCTTTCCGGGCCGGTGATTTCTGATGCATTTCAAATTGACTTTTTCAAAAACGGCAAACTGCAATTGCTTTTTGCGACAGCAGACCAAATCCATGCAATCGATCGATTGGGGAATTTTCTCCCGGGATTCCCCCTATCCCTTCCCGATGAAAAGCTCACTCACCTGAATTTGGTAGACTATGAGCAAACAAGGGAATACCGGTATTTTGTCGCTACAGAAAAAGGGAACCTTTGGCTCTTGGACAAGACAGGAAAGTCTTTGGAAGGATGGAACCCTCACCCTCTCGGAGAACCTGTGATCGGAGCACCTTTCCATTTTCGGGTTCCTGGAAAGGGGGATTTCATGATTGCTCAGGGCAAGTCAGGCAAGGTCCATTTTTATAATCGAAGAGGAGAAAAACAGCCCGGATCTCCGCTAGACCTGGGAAAAGACATCAACTCACCTGTGAAATTAATTCTCGGAAACTCCCCGTTAATTTCAGCCATCTCCAATGGAGGGGAATTAGTCAATGGATCCTTTTCAGGGGAAATTCAGTATCGAAACCAACTCGAAAAGTCTAATCGAGACGATCGCTTTGAATTAATTACTGACCAAAAAGGTAATTCAGGCCTAATTTTGATGAAGCAGTTCAACAAAACTGTGGTGCTCAATGACAAAGAAGAATCCTTGATGACTTTGCCCATTTCGGGCGAAAAAGCTTGGTTTGGCTATTTTGATTTTGGATCAAACCGAAAAATCCTCGCGGTCTCTGATGCCGAACAAGGCTTTGGATACCTCTATGACCTTTCCGGAACAATGCTGACCAATGCCCCACTTGAAAGCGAAGGAGAAATCCAGATCACCCACCAACCCCAATTGGGGCAACTGCTCATTCGTACCCGATCAGGCAAAAACCTTTTTGAGTACGTCATTCCTGACTAATCAGGTGAAAAGAGGCAACCCCTCACCTTTCCTGCTAAAGTTTAGCTACATCGATTATGATTAAGAAATTATTCCTTGCATCCGCATTCATCCTACTTCTTGTCAGCCAAGGGTTTGGCCAGCTCCTGGTAGACGAACAAGATTCCAAACCTTTACCTGAAGGAGTAAATCTCAGTTCTCCTTACCATACGACGCTGAGTTTCTTTTTCAACTTGGCCCCCAATAACTTCAAGCCAAATCGGGCAGCTAGGACTCTGGATAGACGAGGAGTAACTGGGGACCCCGAAGAACTCGCCGTAAAGCTCCAGCAAGTACTCGAAGGAAAGGGAATCATCATACGCACCAGCGAAATCCCGAATGAGCCAAACTATGTTGATTCTGCCTCCAACGCGGAGTACAAATACTACTTTGACAAGAAAAGACTTCCTGCCATTTACCTGGAAAAGAACGGTAGCCAATGGAAATTTTCTTCTTTCTCAGTAAGCCAAATCGCTCAACTGCATTCAGAAACCTATCCTCTAGGCACTGACAAGCTCCTCAATCTGCTCCCGAAAATGGGGACAAAGGAATACTTAGGACTTCAGCTTTGGCAGATTTTGGGGATTCTGATCCTGATTCTAATGACCTTTTTGGCACATTTGGTCTTTACTTTTTTGGTGGACAGAGTCCTCCTTTATCTGATGAGCAGATTGGGATATGGGGATATAGGTAAAAACTACCTCCTGCCAATCGCCAAGATCACCAGCTTTTACCTGATCGTACTGTTGCTATCGCTATTCATCAGGGTCCTGCATCTTCCGGTAGAAATATGGGCTTGGATCGTGGTGGTCTTCAATACGCTGAAGCCATTTTTGATCATGGTGATTTTCTACAAAATAGTAGATGTCGTTGCCGCCTATTTTGCCAGTCTTGCTGCGAAAACTGCCTCCACTCTAGATGATCAACTTGTCCCGCTGCTTCGCAAAACGCTAAAAGCACTTGTCATCATCGTAGGCACCCTGTTCATCTTGAGGGATGGGCTTGATTTGGACATCATTCCATTTTTGACCGGCTTATCCATTGGCGGGGTGGCCATCGCCCTAGCTGCACAGGACACCATCAAAAATTTCTTTGGCTCGATCATGATCTTTATTGATAAGCCTTTCCAAGTGGGTGATTGGGTGACGTCGGGAGAAATCGACGGAACGGTAGAGGAAGTTGGTTTTAGGTCTACCAGGATCAGAACCTTCAGAAATTCTCTGATGTACGTCCCCAATGGAAAAATCGCGGATGCCGTCGTCGACAATCATGGCCTGAGACAATACCGAAGATTTACCACCACGCTCACCATCACCTACGACACGCCTCCTGCTTTGATAGAACAGTTTGTATTGGGATTAAGAGAAATCATCAAATCCCATCCGAAAACAAGAAAAGACCTCTATCACGTCTACTTCAACAACCTCTCGAGCTACAGTCAGGATGTGATGTTTTACATCTTCTTTGAAGTGCCAAACATCCAGGAAGAATTACAATCCAGACATGAAATCCTGATTCAGATTGTCAAACTGGCGCAAACACTTGGGGTTCGATTTGCCTTCCCGACCCAGACGCTGCACATGGAGACTTTTCCCGAGAAAAAAGGATTAGGCCAGGAGAAGCTAGATAGCAGCGTATATGAAAACCTACTCAAAGAGTTTTTCAATAAGGAATTGGGGAAAAAGGCAGAGTGATTCTCAGTTTTTAACCTGAAAATAAGTACGCTTTACCGTGGCCACTCCATTTTGAATCTCCCGCTCCCAAAAGACGAAAAATCCGGCTAAGTCAGGCGTTTGAAAGCTGATTTTATCCTCATTTTCTGCCCAAAACAAGACGGTTCTCCAATCCGGAAAACGGTCATTGACAGCAGGTGAGGCAAACTGCCTTTTGTCTAATTCGATATATGGCTGAAGACCATGGTAATCAAAAAAACGGGCCGATGGAGCCAAAGGAAATAATCCGAAATTATTGGAGTAGCTGGAAAAGCTCAGCACTCCGGGGTAGGTTCGATCATTGAGGTAAAACTCCCGATTGAGCACTTCCAGCCTCTTAAGCAATTTTGGATTGAAGGACGCCAACAAATCAGAGTCAAAGACCGGCATGGCGTCTACTATGATGAGGGGATTGGACTCGAATACCGTTTTATTAGCTTCATTAAGTAGCCTAAACTCCTTCTTTTTATCCCTTGTTCGAACAGCCACGCTAGGCACATATTCTCTTAGTACTGTCTCGACCGTTTCAAAACGGGTATAATCATCCAGATTATAGGTATAGTCTGCCACGAATCCGGTCACCACTTCCAAGGAGTCATTTTCGAAGCGTTCCAAGAAATAAGTCTGCATCATGGACGCCTTGAGTAACAGGCTAAGCTCTTCCAGCTGTGATTCTTGGATAGTCAGCTCAGGGAATTTGAAATCCTTTCTAAAGGTCGTTTTGATCACCGGAGAAACCACTTCTAATCCAGGCATTTCTTGGCCATTTTCCAATTGGACAATCAATCGATCCCAATGTCGCAAGCCTCCAATGTCGAAAACCAAATTTCCATTTTCATCGGGGTGGTCTGTGAATAATGCACTTTGAGAGCCATGCACAGAAAGGAAATAAGTCAAGTTTGGATCAGGATTTGGCACTTTTACTTTGACCACGTGTCCGAATAGTTCAGGCAAAAGATTCTCTTTGGCTAAATCGGCATACACTTCATCCGATTTCCATTGACGCTGCTCCTCGGGAAGAAAAGGGTTGGCTATAGAAACCCCTGAAGCCTTCCCAGCAAACGGGCCCACAGTCGAAGTTGTAAATTCAACCTTGGAACCTTTAGCTACCTGTTGCCCTGCTTGTAAGTCTACTTTTTGAGGATTACCAGCTGGCTTGGGTGGAATTCTAGGATTGATCACCGTCACAAACTGCTGGGAAATCCCTGAATTGATATCCAAATAAGGACTAACTCGGGTATAAACCCTCAACAAATAATGATCTGAGGGGATCTGTTCCGGGATTTTCAGGTAATTGATTGCCTTGCCTTTTTGTAAAGGGATTTTGGTATGAATGATGGAAACAGAATTACGGTCAATCAATTCTGCATACAAGACTTGGGAAGCCGAGGCCTGATCTCCCATGTTTACTTTGGCCTCAAACCATATTTTCTCTCCTGAAAAATAGAAGGTTTTAGGAGTCTGGAAACTGACTTGCTCGATCGGGTTAGTCAAAGATTGACTAAAAGCAGATTGATTCAGGAAGAAACCAAAAAGGACGGCAAGCCAGTAGCTTGAACTTTTGAGGAAAGAAGTATCTGATAATTTTAACAGCATAGTCAAATCAATTGTCTTTCCAAAATTCCGGACGGATTGGAGATGCATAAAGCGTACAATCCGTGCAGCGGCGGGTGGATGGAAAATACCCAATAATGGTAGTTCCTTGCATTAATTCCCTTACAGGTACTACTTCACCAATTCCAAATGCCTCAGGATAGTCGGATCTCAGTATGGCACTTTCTCCGATTACACAATCATTAAATTGAGGATCTATGTAATTCCAAGGGCTTACCTCAGTCCTATTGATATAAATCCTTTTTTGACGGATTATTCCAAGACTCACCTGACCAATTACAGGATTGGGGGAATTATCCAAGCTCTTGATATTTCCTCCGATCAGAGAGGGAAGAGGGCTAAATATTGATCCAATATCCTCTGTATTTTTCTTCAGTATTTCCCAAAAGGGCACATCCTTGGAAGCGATTCCTTTTTGAGAAATAAGAATGCTGTATCGCTCCATAATGCGCTCATCTCCTTCGGGAATTTCAGCGATGGTTTTTTGGAAGACTACCTGATCCTGAAATTTTGAGCTAGTCTCCAAGACTATATCTGGACTGGATTCTGATTTGAAGCAAAGAGAATTTTGATCTGCCTCTGACCTTTGCCTTACATCTTTCAACCTAGAATCGTAGATATAGGAAGTTCTGATTCTGGGTCTATAAATCCAAGTTTCTTCAAAAGTCCAAAGGAAATCATCCGCCTCAGCATTCCCCTGAGTGGATACAAACACCTCCACACCATCTGCATCTCTTTTGAAGCCTCCGTCGATGATATCCGGCGTGACTATGGGTTTTAGCATTTCAGAAGCATATCGTTCACCTGATCTAAGTAGAATTTCTAAAGTGTAAGATTGTCTTTCGTCGATATCTCTTTCAAAAAGGTAAACACCCTGTCCTTTATCTGATAAGGGATACTGTTGGCCATTTTGCCCGCGGAGAAGTACCGTAGCACCTGTTTCGGGAAGCATAGATGCCTCACTGGAAAGCGGTACAGTTCGGCTTAGCTTGAGTTCACTTTTCATTCCCTCCGTGTCCAAATAGCCTTCCACCACCAATATCTGAAGTTCGGTATCCGGCACTTCCGGATCGTAAGGAGTCCTGCATCCACCGAAGATCCCAATCAGAATAAAAAACAACAACCAACTTCTATTCATCAGAATCTGAAATTATAGGTGATAAAAGGAATAGGCTCTGCAAAAATTGCTAGCTGATAGCCTTGCAGTTTACCTCCTTCAGGAACAAAATAGACCGAGTAGGCATTGTCTCTTCCCAAAATGTTATAGACTCCAAAAGACCAAGAAGCATGAGCTAACTTGTTGACTTTATGGTTTCCTTCCAAGTTGATGGAAAAGTCCAATCGGAAATAATCAGGAACCCTAAAGGAATTTCGGTCTGAGAAAAACACCCGCTCAGCACCTCCATATTCAAACTTAGCGATCGGCAACGTCACCGGTCTTCCCGTGCTGTACTTGCCAGCCATGGTCATATTAAGCCTTCGACTGAGTTCATAATTGATGACCATATTGGCATTATGAGGCTGATCAAAGTTGCTTGGATACCATTCAGAGCGGTTGATCTTTTCTTTTCTTTCGGTAGGGTCAGTTTGCAGAAGTGATCGGCTGTAAGTATACGCAATGGAGCCGTTGAGCTTGCCTTGCAATTTTCTCAAGTAAAATTCTGCCCCATAAGCTTTCCCTTGAGTCACCAAAACGTCCTGCTCGATTCGGTCATTTAGCACGATCTGAGCACCAGACTTGTAATCTAGAAGGTTTTGCATGGTTCGGTAATAGACCTCTGCCGAAAGCTCATACATCCCCTGCTTCATATTTCTGAAGTAGCCCAAGGCATACTGAATTCCACGCTGAGGCTTGAGGAATGGATCGCTGAGTTTCCAAGTGTCAGTTGGGGTGATCACCGAGGAATTGCTCAGCAAATGGATGTTTTGCCGCATGGAGTTGACTCCTGCTTTGATAGAAGACCAATTGGAAAGGGCATATCTGGCTGAGAATCTAAACTCCGGCCCATGGTAGGTTTGGACATTTTCCCCGTTTCCAAAAACGGTTTCTCCGGTAATGTTTTCCGACAGGAAAGGTTCTCCGGCTGCATAAACTGGCAAAGTCTGTGGACCAAGGAATCGGTAGAGATTATACCTGAGTCCACCACTCATGGTCAGCTGCTCATTGATTTCAAATTCATCTCCGAAAAAAAGCGACCAATCCATCGCTTTTTCCGAGGCGACCTGATCTGGAATCACGATGCTTTCCGCTCCAAATGGATTGATTCTGCCTGGGTTTAACTGATAGTAAATCCCATGGACACCATATGTCAAAATGTGCCTGTCTCCTTTTTCCTGTCTAAACTGCGCTTTCAAAAACTGCTGCTTGATATCGAAGCGATACTGATAGGAGTTGAGAGGATTGTCTTCTCCTTCTACCAAAAAATCATACCCATCCTGACCGGCCGAAAAGGTAGCCTCCAACTCATCATTGAAATAATGCGTCCAAGACACTGCAAAATTCTGATTGGAATAACTATAGACTGTATCTGGGTCAAATTGGAATTCATCCTTGCTGAGGTATCCGGATACCCGAATTGCGTCCTTTTCACTAAATCTATGCTCTACTGCTCCATTAAAATCTGCGAAAAAGGCACGGCTTGCACCTAAATCAATCCGATCTTGCAAAGCATCCAACAACCAATCCGAATAGGTCAGTCGAGTACCCAGGATGAAAGTGGTATTTTCTCCTACCGGACCATCGATACTCAATCTGCTGGTCATAGGTCCGATACCACCTGAGCCTCCGATTTTATCTGTTCTGCCTTTTTTAGGAGTCACTTGAAGGACGGAAGAAAGCCTTCCTCCCAAGCTTGCAGGAACACCTGCTTTGTACAACTCCACTCCTTGTACCATGTCAGAATTGACCGCTGAGAAAAATCCGAACAAGTGAGAGGGATTAAACAAGGTGTTTTGATCCAAAAGAATCAAGTTTTGGTCTGCCGCACCGCCTCGCACATTGAAGCCCACACTCGCCTCGCCTGCCGTATTCACTCCCGGCATGGTCAGGATGCCTTTGATGATATCTACCTCACCCATGACCGCGGGAAGCTTACGCATCTGCTGGACAGAAAGTGATTGGACTCCCATCTCAGGCCGCGAGACATTGGTCAAGGCTCCAGATCTGACTACGACTTCGTTGAGGGCAAAAACTCCCTCCCCGATATTCAGGTCAAGCGTCCCATTTCCCTGAACATCCAAAAGCCGCTGCTCGGTGTAACCACCGATATTCTGAACAAGAAGGGTTTTGTATCCTTTGGGGATAGTGATTTCATACTTTCCTTCCTTATCCGTGATGGTTTGTTGCATCGACTCTTTTTCATAGACGATCGCACCTTCGATAGGCTGATTATTTTCCAGACTTTTTACCACACCTACGAGTTTGGCTTCTGGCCCTCCTCCGGGAATCCCTATGACATAGCGCCTATTTCGTACAAATTCATCCTGAGCCGCTGACCCTGAAATTCCAGAGGTCGGTGCCTGAAAATAATTGGGCAGAAAATCGACTTGAAGTTTTTCCCCTTTGGAAACAAAGACCTCTTTTTGGGCAGAGATAGAAAATTTCAAATCTGTTTTAAGAAAAACTACCCCAAGAACATCTTCCAACTTGTCCTTATTGGCTTGCAGATTGACCAGCAGCCCAGCCACATCGCTTTCTTTGAAATAAAATCGATAGGCAGTCTCTTTTTCCACCACGTCAGCAAATCGCTCAAAAGTAACTCCTGGGAAAAATCCTGTTATTCTGTTTTCCTCTTGGGAAAAGACCAATTGACTCCAGGAAAAAGCAGCCAATAGCAAAAACATACTTTTGTAAAATCCCTTCATCTGTATCAATCCAAGGTGGGGTGAGAAACCAGAAAACTCAAAAATCCCTCAGGATTGGGTTTGAATTGAAGACCCTTCGCATTCAGCTCTTTCTTGAAGACTTTGGGTTCTAAGCCCAAAGCCAAATAAGCGTCTGAAGCTTTTTTCACCACCCTAAATGCTCCATCCTTAAAGATAAAGAACTCTACTTTATCGAGATACTCCTCGTTATAGCGAGACATTTCTCTGAGTGCCTTAGTGGTCTTGTACCGCTTGGCCAAGGCAATCGCTTTTCCTTCACCAATTACTTGATAGATGCCATTTCCGTGTCGGAAATAGGATTCATTACCTGCAAAATGTCTGAATAACTGACCGTTGGAAAGTGTGAAACCATCGATTTTTTCAGGCTTGATCAGGATTTTCTGATTGAAAATGGGATGAAAAGTAACCAACTGATCTCTGTAGCAATCATAGACTAAGGGCACCTCAGGATACGTAATCCCATTGATCCGAAGAGTGCCGCGCTCAAACTGTCGGGAGCCATAATAGGGTTCACCTTTAATGAGTGAAGAAGGTTCGGCAAACTGACCACCGGTAATCAATTCCTGGAAATAAGGAATTTGATCCCTGTAGGCTGGGATGTAGGGTAAATTTTCACCCGCTACTTGTGCAGAAATTCCGTTACTCAGAAAAAAGAAAACTGAACTCAGGAAAAATACTATTTTAAGCATCTTGAAAAATACGATTGAAAATTCTTATTGAAACCATTTATTCAAAATATGTTTAAACGGATTTAAGATGTTTTC
>CALRRX020000071.1:0-9551 GCA_943370675.1 Reyranella massiliensis 521
CCCATGTCGATAAACTCCTCCGCTTCATGAGGATGGTAGATCGTACCCGCCCCCAAATAAAGGCCAGACATTCGGTCAGCAGCTTCTCTGATTTTGGGAAAAATGGATTTGGCCTCTTTCCCTCGGTTGACCATTTCAATTACTCTCACTCCACCTTCGTATGCGGAATAAAGCAGATCTAGACAGACTTGCTCATCGGGGTGAAAGAAGATAGGCATCATGCCACCAGCATGCATGCGTTGGATAAAAGGAGTTGGGTTTCTCATTATCTTTTGATTTTACCGCCACCTTCCCCGGCGGCCAATTCGTGAACTTCCTGTAGTGAGCAAAGCAAAATATCGCCAGACACACTATGCTTGATTGCACCTGCCGCCATGGCAAATTCAATGGCATCTTTAGGCCCCATATGTAGCAGACCATAGATCAATCCGCCTCCAAAGGCATCGCCAGTTCCTACTCGATCTACGATGTGAGTCAGCTCGTAGGCTCGGGAGGAATAGGTCTTTTTCTTGCTGTAAAGTGAAGCTGAAATAGTGTTATTGGAAGAGCTGTGAGAAATCCGGTCGGTTTTTACAATGTATTCCAGCTTTGGATAGCGATCAAAGGCCATATTTCTAACCTCCGTGAAGCTTTTGTAATCTTCATTGAGACATTGTTTGAAATCTCTAGTACCTGCGATGATCACATGAGTGAGTTCCATCAATGCGGGCATGATTTGATGAGGAGCCTTCCCAAATTGCCAAAGATTACTGCGGTAATTAAGGTCTCCGCTCACTTTGATTCCTTTCTCATTGGCTTTTTTTAGTGCTGCCAAAGTAAGGTCTGCGCAGTGTTGTGACAATGCAGGAGTAATACCTGACCAATGCAACCAGTCTGCTCCATCCAGAATTTTATCCCAATCCAATTGACTTCCATCAAAGTTGGCAAAAGCAGATCCTGCGCGGTCATAGATCACTTGGGAACTCCGTTGCATGGCGCCTTGCTCCAAGTAATACACACCCATTCTGCCTGGGATATGAGGGATAAATTGGGTATCGATCCCATTTTTGCGGAGCTGACCTGCTGCCGCCCAGCCGATTTCATGATCAGGAAAGGCGGTAATATGGGCAACCTGCATCCCCCAATAAGCCAAAGCTGCTCCCACGTTGGCTTCTGAACCTCCAAATTCCACATCGAAGGAATGTGTCTGGAAAAAACGCTGATTTCCGGGTGGTGATAGTCGCAGCATGACTTCACCGATGGTGACAATTTTCTTCATGGAAGAATATTTTTTTCTCTAATTTGACCAAAATAAGGAATAAAAACGATGCACAACACTTCCCTACTTTTAGATCCATTGGACAATGTCGGTGTCGCACTCACTGATCTTCAGCCAGGAGAAAAAGTCAAAACCAGCGCTTTTGAGCTTGATATTCAAGAATTTGTAGCCGCTAAACACAAGTTTGCCCTACGCGATTTTGCACAGGGTGAAGACATTCTGATGTATGGTACCGTAGTGGGCGAAGCTACCCTACCCATACCCAAGGGACATGCGATCACACTCGCCAATATCAAGCATAAAACACGCGAATACGAGCTTTCTGCAGGTAATTTTGAATGGAATGCGCCCAATGTTGAATCTTGGAAAAGCAAGACTTTTATGGGGTATAAAAGAGCTGATAATCAGGTTGGAACAGCTAATTATTGGCTGGTTTTACCGATGGTTTTTTGTGAAAATACCAATGTAAAACTACTGCAAGAAGCCTTTGAAAATGCGCTAGGATTTTCTCAGCCTAATCCCTACGAAGTCCAGATCAAAAACCTCATTTCAGGGCTGAAAAGTGAAAAATTTACGGAAACGGTTTCGCAAAATCAGTCAAAAGGTGAGTCAAAAATCTTCGAAAATCTGGACGGAATCCGCTTTCTGACCCATGCCATGGGTTGTGGGGGTACCAGAAGTGATGCAGAGGCTTTGTGCGCACTTTTAGCGGGATACATCCACCATCCTAATGTAGCGGGAGCCACAGTCCTGAGCTTGGGATGTCAAAATGCCCAGGTGAGCATCTTAAATGAAAAATTGGCTCTACTCAATTGCCAAAAACCATTAGTCATTTGCGAGCAGCAGCAAGAAGGAACCACAGAGGCTTTGATCTCAAAAGCTATTCAGGAAACTTTCGAGGGACTGGTAGAGGCCAATAAATTCAAAAGAGAACCTGTTCCTTTGAGCAAACTTGTCATTGGCCTTGAATGTGGAGGTTCGGATGGTTTTTCTGGAATCTCTGCCAACCCTACTTTGGGAAGAGTTTCTGATCTGATTGTTGCCTTAGGGGGTGTGGCGATTCTTTCTGAGTTCCCTGAACTCTGCGGTGCCGAGCAAAACCTCATTAATCGATGCGAAACTCCTGCCCTTGCGGAGAAGTTTGTGTACTTAATGGAAGCCTATAACAATGCCGCCAAACGAGTGGGAAGTGGATTTGACATGAATCCAAGTCCGGGAAACATCAAAGACGGGCTGCTCACCGATGCGATCAAATCCTGTGGAGCTGCCAAAAAAGGTGGCACAGCGCCTATATCAGATGTTTTGGACTATACAGAATATGTAAAGACGCCCGGCTTGAATCTACTTTGCACTCCAGGTAATGATGTTGAAAGCACGACCGGTCTAGCTGGAAGTGGAGCGAATATCATTTTATTCACAACAGGACTAGGCACACCTACAGGCAACCCCATCAGTCCAGTAATCAAAGTATCTACCAATACTAAGATGACTAACAAGATGCCTGACATCATCGATTTCAACACAGGCACGGTCATTACAGGTGAGGATACTATCGAATCATCCGGTGACAAACTTTTGGATTACATCATAGAAGTAGCAAGCGGAAGGATACAGACGAAGGCTGAGGAAAAACGGAATTTTGATTTTATCCCTTGGAAGAGAGGGGTTTCCCTATAAAAGAAAAGAGCGGCTATTGAGATCAAGGCCGCTCTTTTTACATAATTAGGGTGATTAAAACTGAATGGTTGCTCTTACAGTCGTGTTACCTTGACCGTTAGAGGCACTTACATTTCCAATAACAGTACCTGTACCACTAGCACCTTTAAACTTCCCTGTGCCGCCAACTATTTTTACTTGGGCTACAAAAGTGATATTTCCAAAGAAATCGAATTGAACTTTATTTGAAACATTATTGAAGAATAATGCATTTCCTTTTCCATCAGTAGTTAGGGAACTAACCAACTCTGAATTACCATTTATCTCATCCACGTTCAAACCAAGGTTTGTTAATTGAGTAGAGAAAAATTCAGTTACAGGAGCCGCCACAGTAAATGCTTCTCCATTTTCATTTGGCTCACCAACCGCATACTGATTGAAAAAAGAAAATGATTTTCCTATGTAAGTTGCCTCTCCATTTCCAAAGCCTGGAAATGCATAACCTGGAACTCCTTCAGTCCCTGCAATACTTTGATTTGTAAACTTCTCTTGATAAAAAACACCATTAGGTCCTTTTCTAAAGTTTTCTCCACCAATTTCCTGATTACCGGCGTCAGCAACTTCATTTGCTAGCTCGGCAGTTTCATTTGCCAAAGGTGCTTCTACCTCAGACATACAGGATGAAACTAGCAATATAATTGCTAGGCCCAAGCCTGAAAATTTCATGTAATTCTTTTTCATTGTACTTTTTGATTTAGGTGATTGATCTTTTTTGACATTGTTTTAACATTTCCTAGAAAAAAATCGCTTTGTAAATTTAGTTTTAAATCCCCTCAAAACAATTTTTTTGTAGTTTATACCAATAAAAATGCCAAATGCATCAACCCACAATAAAAAAGTTGGCAGAAGAGGCTTTTTCTCGAATTTTCTTAGCCTTTTGATAAGTTTCAGAATTGTACCATTCCAAGGCCTTATCTCTATTGGGAAATTCCAATAATACCAAGCGGTCATGTTTCCACTCTCCTTCCAAGGCCTCAACGGGCAATCCTCGAATGACAAACTTTCCTCCAAATGGTTCGAGGCTACCCGGAGTTAACTTTTTGTAATCTTCATAAACTTCCATATTATGGATATCTACTTCTACTAAAATAAAGGCGGACATAATCTTTAAGGTTTTATCGGCCAATCTGATTAATAATTGCGAAATGGAAAACAACACAATTCAAATTCTTCAATTCGGAACAGGAAATTTTCTCAGAGCATTTATCGAACCGATGGTTCAGGATATTTCAACTTCTGAAAAACCTCTGAATATCTGCATGATACAAAGTACAGGAGGCAATACACTTAAAGGACTAGAAAAACAAAATTTTCAATACCATGTGGCTGTGGCAGGTATCGATCATGGAGTCAAAGTGGAAGAAATGCAACAGATCACCTGTGTTAAAGATGGTTTAAGCCTACCTGCCGAAGCGGAGAGATTTCTGAATTTCGCTTCCACTTCAGAAGTAAAATGGGTCATTTCCAATGTCACCGAGGCAGGAATGGTCTGGAAAAATGAGGGCCCGATCGCAGAATTTGCGGAATCCTTTGCGGGCAGATTAACCCAATGGCTTTACCGAAGATTTCAGACTTTACCTCAAGCTCAGACAGTCATTTTGCCTTGCGAGCTTCTACCCAAAAACGGAGACCTTCTCAAGGAATTTGTGTTGAATCACGCCCAACAATGGCAGTTACCAACAGAGTTTAGCCTTTGGATCAGTAAGCAATGCAGGTTTTTCAATTCCTTGGTAGACCGAATTGTACCTGGATTTCCTGCCCATTTAGAATTGAAAGAGAAAGAATATGATGCCTATGTTGTTCAAACAGAGCCTTATTGCTTTTGGGCCATTGAGGGAGATGAAAAAGACAAAGACCTTCTGCCCTTTTTGAACAGCAAAGCTGAAGTAGTGCTGAACCCTTCTATCGACTATTATTCCTTACGGAAAATCAGAATTCTCAACGGCCTTCACACCTTTATGGCTTCAAAAGGGCTACTAGAGGGAATTGTAACGGTGGGAGAATATGTGTCCAAAGATGAAAATCTTACTGAATTGAACCTGTTACTCGAGCAAGAGATTTTCCCAAGTATGAATGCTTCCAGAGAGGACCTACAACGCTACGCCAATCAGGTTCTTGACCGATTCAGAAACCCTTTTGTTTCACATAAATTAGCGGATATCTCGTTAAACTCAGTTGCAAAATTCAAAAGTAGGCTTGCTCCGATCTTTGAATTCCATTTTCAAAAAACAGGGTCCTTACCTCCTATTGGTTCTTTAGGACTAGTTTCTTTAATCCTTTTTTACTTAAATCATCCTGATAAAATTAGAGATACAACAGACGTTAAAAACTACTTTTCAAATCTCAACGAATCACTTTCCGAGTTTGAAAAAATTACTACATCCATCAAGGATCTCTTTGGCTTGGAAGATAATATCAGCCTTTTGACGGCTTATGAAAAAGTAAGGAAAACTAGGTAAATCCTAGTTTTCCTCAAATCCTAACCCTGCTGCAAATCTGGTTTTTGCGTACGATGTGCGTAGTTTGGAAGCCAGGTCATTAAGGGTAAGTCTGGAATCAAATACAGCAACCTCTCTAGCATTGACTAGGAATAGTGTACTCTCCCCAATCTCAAATCTCCTAGTCTCACCAGTCAAAAGGGCTTCTAGACTTTTTACATTTTGAGAAATAGTATTGACTTGCTGGTTAAGAATTGACCAATTGTACAACTCTGAATCAAGCTTTGTGCGCAACTGTAATTCCTTCAGATCTCGAGAAGTCTGTTTCATTTCAATCTTGGCCTTTGTCAAGCCTACCGCACCTCTGGTTTTCCTCAACAATAATGGAGTGTAGAATGAAACGCCCCATTTGTAGTTATTTTCGAAAAAAGGAGAAGGGCTAAACTCTGAAAAGGATTCCGAAAGGAAGTTGTATTTTAATTTTACCACAGGTAAAAGTTGCTGGGTCTTTAGCCTTCTCTCTACATCCAAACTGGCCAATTCAAAATCAGTCAATCTCAATTCAGGATGTCTGGCGACTAAGACTCTAAGCTCCTCAGCATCTGGTGCCATCGTAAATTCTTCAAACAGCCCCTGAGGAACTACTCCTTGACCAAGTTCCATTGGATTTCCATCTTCATCCCAAAGAAATGTATTGAGTTCTTGGGTCGTAGCAAAGAAGGTGTTCTCAGCGATTTGAAGTCGATATTCACGATTAAGCAATTGAGTAAATGCTTCTACTGTATCGATAGCGGCCTGATCTCCCAATTCGAAGAATCGCTTGACCGCATTAAACCTGAATTTCGCCAACTCCACTCCTTCTCTAAGTACTTCCACATTTTCCTTTGCCAGAGACCATCTCCAATACATGTCCGTTGCTTGGAGATTGAGCTCATTTAGCATGTTTTGTCGCTCGACCTCTGTAGCTTGTTGATAGATCTGAGCCTTACGGAGGGTTGCCCTGCGATCATCCAAGATTAGGCCCTGACCCAAATTGACTGAAGCACCTGCCGAAAGGAGACCTGTCGCAGGCACATTGCTTTCAGAGTTTAAGAATCTTCCCGTGTTTTGCTCAAAAACCCCATTTAATTCCACTCCCATCCAAGTAGGAACCACCACACCTGCTTCTCTCTTATCATAATAGGTCGACTCCTTGTATTGCTTCTTATCTAAGTTTCCATAAACCAATGGATCAAATCCACCTCTTGCCTGCCTTACCTCCATCTGACCCATTCTCAGATTAATCTCAGCTTGGATAGCAATAGGATGGTACAACTCGACCCATTCCATGAATTGCTCAAAATTCAATTTGAGTGAATCCTGAGCTCTTGATGAAAAAGAGATCAAACTGACCAATACTATTAAAATTCCCTTTTTCATTTTTTGGAGGAAGCTGCTTTATCTTTTTCTTCTTGAGAATAGTAGTCTGCCGGGAAGCCATTCAATTGACGCCAGATTTCATACCAAACAGGCACGTCATTAAGAAGAGCGATCCCATCAGCACCAGAACCAATTCTTAGCAAATCAGGCCAGTTGTCTTCTTCTGGATCCTCTACGACCAGCACTCTATATTGATTATTAGTGCCTGCAAACTGATCAATCGCAACTACCACCCCGCCAAAAGTACCATTGGAAATCTGGGGCCATCCTGAAAACACGATCGCTGGCCAACCGTCAAAAATAAATCTGACTTTGTTTCCAACCTTAAGCAATGGCAAGTCAACAGGTTGAACATACATCTCAACTGCCAATTCAGCTTCTGAAGGAACGATGTTTACTATCTCGGCTCCTTCCTTGATGGTTTCACCGATACCTACTTGAATGGCCTTAGCGATATAGCCGTTTTGTGGGGCCAAGATGTATCTATATTTAGTTCGCTGCTCATAGTTGGAATACTGGTTTTCCAGCTTGGTCACAGTAGCCTCTGCGTCAAACTGAGAAGAAAGAGCCGTGTATTTATCTGATTCTGCCTTTGCCAACTTGTCCTTAAACTCATTATCGATTGCATCTAGATCAATTCTGGCCGTGATGAGCTCATTCTGGCTGCTTAGTAATTTATTCTCTGACGAAATCAATTTCGCCTGCACGTCTTGAAATTTTAACCTGCGACCTTCCAAAACAGTCAATGAATTCAATCCTTCTTTGAATAACTGCTCCGCACGGTCAAGCTGATACTTTCCGATATCATAGTCAACCTTAGCCTGTACAAATCCGATACTGTCAGATTGAACCTTCAGTTCAGCAATTTTGAGCTTGTTTTGGGCTTGCTGGAGTTTCAATATATTATTTCTCTGCAATGCTTCGATCTGATCCTGAAGCGCGGACACCTTATTACCATAGGAAGTTGCGGAGAGGGTTTTAGCATCAACCTGCTGCTGCGTCCTAGGTAAAAGCAGGGAGTCGAAATACTCATCTTTCACTTCAGAAATTCTCAAAATAGTATCTCCTGCTGCCACAAAATCACCTTCTGCCACATACCACTTTTCGATCCTACCGGCAATAATCGAGTGCACGGTCTGGGGTCTTTGATCCGGCCTGAGTGCAGTGACATAGCCTTTGGATCTGATATTTTGGGTCCAGGGTAAGAATAGCATGATGAAAGCCGCAATCAACACCCCTGTCAGGATTCGAAGTCGCTTTTGACTTTCCTTGCGAGGCAAAGTCATTACCAAACTTTTGGCACCGCTGAAAGGAATGGATTCTTTAATCGTATTTGAAGATATATTCAACATGGCCTATTTACTTTTTTATTTTTTTATAGTCTTCAAAGCTTCCTTGGAATAGGAGTTTTCCTTTTTCCATGTAGATAATCTCATCAGCCATCTTTTGAACGGCTTCTTCATTAGATACAATCAATAATGTCCATGAACCCTTCATGATAAAGTCTACCACTTTTTCTTTGATCTGTGGATCTACATAGCCTAGGACATTTTCCATAATCAGCGCCTTTGGATGTCCTACAAATCCTCGAGCGAGCAACATTTGGTGCGCCAATGTTTTGGACAATCCCTTTCCTTCTGGTTGGAGCATAGTCTCTAATCCCTGTGGAAGTTGATAAATGTATTCTTTGAGCCCTACCAGGTTTAGAATAAAATCCACTTGATCCTGATCATAATCTCTTCCCATCAGGATATTTTCTTTAATGGTGCCATGAAAAATCTGCTGGAGTTCCAGAAAATCTCCGACCATGCCTCTGTATTTTTCCAGATTGATGTATTCCAGGGAAAGGTCATTCACCAAGACTTTACCTTCATATTCTTCGTAAAGACCTGAAAACAGAGCCATCATCGCACTTTTTCCGCTTCCGCTTTCACCTGTGACGACTACTTTTTTGCCTGGTTGAATCGTCAACGAAACACCTTTCAATAATGGTTCAGGTGAATCCAAGGGCTGAAATACAACATCTTCAAGTCCAAATTTCAATCCTTCGGGCTGAGATTGGATAATTTTCTCTCCTGGACCTTGGTGTTCAAGTTCCAAGTCCATAATGTGCCCCAATTTTTCTACAGACACTAATGTATCATATACCGTTTCTAGAGAAAGAATCAGTTTTTCCACAGAGTTGACCACCAAGACAATGATCACCTCAGCTGCTACAAACTGTCCGATGGAAATCTGATCGTTGATCAACAAGAAGCTACCCGCCAAAAGCAAACTCGTCACGATCAGAACCTTGAAAGCAATCATGACTTTGTATTGAAAAATCAACACATGGAAGTGTTTGGATCTGAATTCGACATACTTCTGGATCAGTTTGTCTGCTCTTAGGATCGGCAATCGGGTACTTCCCACCAGTTTGAAAGAATTAAGCGTTCTTCCCACTTCCTCCAGCCAATAGGCTGTTTGGTATTTGTAAGAGGACTCTTTAAGGGCGGTTTCCATGCCTCTTGGAGCAGTGAAGTAAAAGATCAAAGCCAAAATTCCAAACAATCCCAATCCAAATAGAATGAAGCTAGGATGGTAAAAGGAAAGAAGCAATAAGCCGAAAACCACCTGAAGTAAAGCCGCAGAAAAGTCAATAAGGATTTTTGCAAGGCCTTTTTGAAGATTTACTGTATCAAAAAAACGGTTGACGATCTCGGGACCATATTCCCCATGCA